>DATHEN010000679.1:0-3378 GCA_035318565.1 Polyangiaceae bacterium | reverse complement strand
CTGACGCAGGACGAGTACGAGATCTTCAAGAAGCATCCCATCTACGGCCGCGAGATCCTCGATCCGATCCGCTTTCTCGGTCCGGTGATTCCCGGTGTGCACCTGCATCACGAGCGCTGGGACGGCCGCGGTTACCCGCTCGGCCTGGCCGGGCAGGACATTCCGCTGATCGCCCGCATCATCTCCGTGGCGGATACCTACGACGCCATGACGAGCGACCGCGCGTACCGGCGCGCGTTGCCCCACGAAGTCACCGTGAACGAGATCGTGCGCTGCTCCGGAGCCCAGTTCGATCCCGACGTTGCCGGCTTGTTCACGGACAATATCGAGGCCCTGCGCGACCAACTGCGCGACCTCGGCAACGACGTTCCGGAATGACCGATCGGCGCGTGCTTCGCGGCTTCTGGCTCGGCCGGCAGCGCTACGCAGCCGTACACGAGCTGCAAAACGCCCTGCAGGCAGCGCGCAGCGCCGGTCGCATCGGGGACAGCGTGCTGTTCGTGGAGCACGAGCCGGTGATCACGCTGGGCCGGCGCGGCGGCGGCGTTCAAGCCGCGCACGTGCTCGTCTCCCGCGACGCGCTCGCGGCGCGCGGCATCGAGCTGTTCGTCACCGAGCGCGGCGGGGACGTCACCCTGCACGCACCGGGTCAGCTCGTCTGTTATCCCATCGTCGATCTATCGCCCGACCGCTGCGACGTGCGGCGCTACGTGCGCGACCTGACCGAGACCATGCGCCGCTTGATCCTGCCGCTCGGTGTCTCGGGCGGGATGCTGGACGCGTTCATCGGCCTCTGGGTCGATCGCGCTGCCACCCATGCCTGGCCGGGCGCGGAGAGCGCGCGCGATCTCGCGAAGATCGGCGCCGTCGGCGTGCACCTGTCGCGCTGGGTCACCAAGCATGGGTTCGCGCTCAACCTGCACACGGACCTGGATCTATTCCGGCTGATCGTGCCCTGCGGTATCAGCGCACACGGGGTCACGTCACTCTTCGAGCTCACGCAGCAGCACGTCGACGTTCCGGCGCTGATCCCGAGCGCGCTCGAGATCCTGGCGGACGTGCTCGGCGCCGAGTCCCGGGAAATTCGCGACGAGTCGCGCAGTCTGCCGGCGATGTCGGCGTTTTTCGCGTGAGCGCGCTGTGAATTTCGGCCAGGGGCGGCAAAGTTTGCATACCTCGCGCGGCTCCTGCACAAACGGATCATGAAACTGGGCAGCGATGCGGCGCCCGCGAGTCAGGGGGGCGATGGCATCACGGCACCGCCACCGGGCATGGGGTGCTTGAAGCCGTTCGGCGCGCTGCTCGCCGTGGGCCTGGTGCTGCTCGCCGCTGGGGTGGGTCTGATCGTGGGACGCTGCTCGAGCAAGCCGGCGCCCGCGCCGACTTCCGTCAGCGTGCTCAAACCCGGTCCGAACGTGATCGTCGCGATCCGCGATCTGGCAGAGCTTGCCAGCGCCGAGTATCAGATCGAACGCGTGATCGATTTGACGGACAAGCAAACACGCTTTTTCGGTCTCGTGGAGACGCGCGATGCGCTTCTGCTCGTGGCCTCCGGCAGCGTCAGCGCCGGCGTGGACCTGAGCCAGCTCCGCGACCAAGACGTGCGCATCGACGAAGCCAAGAAGAGCGTGCACATCCGCTTGCCACCCGCCAAAATCCTGAGCTCACGCATCGACAACGAGCGAACTTACGTGCACACGCGCCGCACCGACGTGCTCGCAGAGCGCAAAGAGTCTCTCGAAACGCGCGCGCGCCAGGAGGCGGAGCGCGCGATCGTGGAAGCCGCTCGCCAGGGGGGCATTCAGGAACGCGCCCGCGCCAACGCTCAGCGCACGGTGGAGGCGCTGGTGCGGTCACTGGGATACGACTCCGTGACCGTAGAAGTACGCGCGGACTGATCCGGGTCGCAGGCGGCTTCGGTACCGTCACGTGTAGCGACGATCAGGACGTTCGCCAGCGGTCCCGGTGCTCGCTCTGCTTGCATCGAGCAGGAAAACCCGAGCGCTCGAAGCTCGGCGACCAGCTCGCTCGCGGCACGAAAGTGCAGCGTGCCGGCGCGATTGTAGCCGATACGCGTGGCCACTGCCTCGAAGAAGCGGGTCAACCGACTCCGCGCAGTGCCGCGTTCGTCCACGTCTCGGATCAGTAGGCGTCCGCCGGCTGGCAGCTGGGCGGTGAGGCGCGCGAACAGCTCCGTCTGCTCTTCGCGCTTCAGGTAGTGCAACACGTCCAGCACGAGCACGGTGTCGACGGCGGGCAGCTCGAGCGAACGCGCGTCAGCGACGGTGAAGCGAGCGCCGGGCTCGCTCGCGGCACGCGCGGCGGCGATCTTGCGTTCGTCCCAATCGAAGCCCAGCACGCTCTCCGCACGCTCGAGCTCGAGCAAGAGCACGCCGAACTGCCCGCGCCCGCAGCCCACGTCCAGGATTCGCCCGAACGGAGCTTGCATACGCGCGAGCTGCGCCGCGAGCGGATCGGTGCGTAGTTTGATGCTCACGTAGATGCGGTCGGCGATCGGCGCAGCGCGGTAGCGTCTCGACGTACGGCGGATCGCTGCGTTCAGCGCGCGCTCGCCGGCGCCGGGCCGCACCACCAGCGAGGTCAGCGCGGCGCCGAGCGCCGCCAGAACACTGCCCACCACGAGCGAGCCGAGCGCCGCTTGCTGGGCGAAGCCGGCGATGCCCGTCTGCCTCGCCTGATCGAGATTGAAGGGCACGCTGCGACCGGTGAGAAGCAGCGCGCCAGTCTCCACCTCGAGCACGAGCAGGAGCGGCGCGATCAGCGGATTGGAGATGTTTGCGGCCAGATACGCGACCAGCAAGTCGAGCCGGAGCGGCAAGCACACCAGCAGGCAAAGCACGAAGTGCAGGCCATATACGGGCAAGCAGCCGATGAAGAGTCCCACGGCCACCGACATCGCCGCGCGCGCACGCGACAGCTCGCCTCCGCGCAGGCGGCGCACGAGCTCGCTGAATTTCTGGCGCAGGCGGCCGGGCGAACGCCGCCCGTCGGGCGAACTCACGCGCTCGGAGGGAGCTCACCAGGCGGCGAGCTCTTCAGCTTATCGAGCGCGGTGCGCGCCAGCCGCTGATACATCTGAGCGCTCTTGTTCTCCGAGTCGAGCGAGAGCACGGCGTCGAATTCATGCAACGCCTCCGCGGGCTCGTGCGCGCTGAGCAAGAGCACGCCCAGCATCACGCGTGCGTGCACGTAGTTCGGGTTCGCGGCCTTCGCGATTTCGAACTGCTCGCGCGCTCGCAGGCTGTCGCCCTGGTCGCGCAGCAGCACGCCGAGGCGCGTACGCAAATCGACGAAATCCGGGCACAACCCCACGGCTTTTTCGAGCTCGGTGATGGCTTCGCGGAGCATGCCGACGTC
>DATHEN010000678.1:0-9950 GCA_035318565.1 Polyangiaceae bacterium | reverse complement strand
CGGACTTTACTATGACGAGTGCCGCATCAAGGAACCCGGCAAGGCGGCGCAGGACCGAGCGCTGGCGGCCGAGCTCTTGATGCGTTCGAGCAGCAGCGAGGTCAGCAGGAAGTGCCCGACGTGGTTGACACCAAAGGCGACCTCGAAGCCCGATTTGCTGAGACCGCGCGCACCCGCCAGGCCGGCGTTGTTGATCAGCAGGTGCAGCGGCAGGTCGCGGCTCAGGAACGCCTCCGCGCACGAGCGAATGGACGCGAAGTCTCCCAGGTCGAGAGACAGCGCCGTGATCCGAGGGTTACCGCTTGCCCGCTCGATCTCGGCCACTGCGGCTAAAGCCCTCTCCGACGAGCGGCAAGCGACGAACACCTGCGCCCCCTGCTTGGCCAGCGCGGTCGCGGTAGCCAGGCCAATGCCCGTATTTGCGCCCGTGATCAGGGCGACCCTTCCGGCGAGCGGTGCGGAACTGCTGTTCGTCATGGCATCCGGCGCAAAACGCTAACCCAAATAGCGGCACGAGTCTCGGTCAGGGCGCGTAGACGACATTCAAGAGCGGCGTGGCGACGAAGCCAGTGGCATCGACGTATTCTTCCGAGTCGCGCGATTCGCCCGCGTTGAGCACGACCAGAGTACCTGCGAGCTCTACCCCGAGCGCCCAGTGTGGATTCAACCAAACACGCACGTCGAACCCCAGTCCGACAGCCAAGCCCGTCGTCAGCGTCGAACCCCAGGTTCCCGTTGCGAGCCCGATGCGCGCGTGTCCGCCCGATTCGATCCGGCGACTGTGCGGAGGCATGTGCGGGCGGAGATACAGCATCGCGTTCATTCCCTCGTGGCGGAGCCGCACGTTCTCGGGCCGCGTGCGCTCGCTGTACGGCCTCAGGTATTCGAAGCTTCCACCGAGCTCGAGCCCCGGCTGGACCAGGACCCCGTAGCGAGCGCTGAGCGCAAACACGTTGGAGGTGGCCAAGAAATCGGACTCGGTCACGGACGGCGGGTTGTCCGGGCCGAAGTCACCGAAGTACGCGGCCTTACCAATCGGAGCCACGAGCAGCGAAAGCCGGTGATTCGAGGCGGGCTCGAGCGTCTCCGCCGCCACGTGTGCCGGGAGCAGACACAGAGCGCAAGCGGTCCAGACTCGAATCGCCAGGGGAATACGCATGATGCTCCTGAATTTACCGGAGGCATCGCCTTGCACGCCAAGCCCAAATCGATCTGAGCATCGTGCGTACGCGTCTCGATTCAGTCCCTCTGCGATTGCGCCAAGTCCCGGCGCACGATTTCGTGCCGCCCTGTACGACTACAGCGTCACTCCTGACTGGAATCGTGAACAACCAGCTTCACGACGCTTGAACACGTAGTCCACCAGCGTCAGGCACGCCGCCGACAGCAGCATGAACAGCACCACGCGCACGGCGTAAGGCCGTTGCACGATGTAGCCGAGCCCCTTCGTCAACGTGGAACCTGGCTCCGGCTCGGGCTCCGGCTCGGGCCCTGCTGCGGTCCGGAGCACCGTGACCCCGGCCGCGCTCAGCCAAAAGCCGCCCGCGGCGACGATGAGCAGTCGATCGGGCGTCACGAGCTCGGAGAGCGTGGCGGAAGCCGCACTACCGGTAATCGCGCCCAGCGCTCCGCCCGCGCCGATGAAGGCATACAGGCGCTTGGCCTGCGTGACACTGAAGAGCGCCCCGAGCAGCGTCCAGAAGTGCGCCAGCATCACGGTCATCAGCACGCCCGAAATCATGTAGAGCGCATACAGGCCCGCGTTTCCGAGCGCGCCGTGTAACAGAACGAAGGCCATTACCAACGCCCCAGCCAGCAAGAGCCACGTGAAGAGCGCACGCCACTCGGCGAGCTCCCGGGTGACCCGGCGTTGCAGCTTCATCGCCGCGAGCGACATCACGGCCGTGCCGATGAACACCCAGGGCAGCCGCGTTACGGGAATCGCGGCCAAGAACAGCGCGTCGCGCGCCGTCTCCAGCACGGCGTGGCTAGCGACCACGCCGAACAGCAGCGCAAACGCCGCCCATGCTTCGCGGCGCTCTTCGTCCTGCACGCCGAGCAGCCTCACGCGCGAAAGCTTACCACGAGCGGAACTGGCCAGCGCGAGGTCACTTCGTCTCGTTGAACAGCTCCCGTCCGATCAACATGCGACGGATCTCGCTGGTGCCCGCGCCGATCTCGTACAGCTTGGCGTCGCGCCACAGGCGTGCCGTCGGGTACTCATTGATGTAGCCGTTGCCGCCCAGCACCTGAATCGCTTCGCCCGCCATCCAGGTGGCTCTCTCCGCCGTGTACAAGATGGCCCCCGCCGCGTCCTTGCGTAAACTGCGGTCGTGGCCGCTGCGATCGCAGGCGCGGCCGAGCGCGTAAGCGTAGGCACGACACGCCTGCCAGGTCGTATACATGTCCGCCAGCTTGGCTTGTATGAGCTGGAACTCGCCGATGCTCTGTCCGAATTGCTCGCGGTCGTGCACGTACGGCAAGACCACGTCCATACACGCGGCCATGATGCCGAGCGGACCGCCGGTGAGCACGCTGCGTTCATAGTCGAGCCCGCTCATCAGCACTTTCACGCCGCTGCCGACCTCACCCAGCACGTTGTCTTCAGGCACTTCGCAGTCCTCGAAAAACACCGGGTAGGTATTGGATCCGCGCATACCGAGCTTGTCGAGCTTCGTGCCGAAGGACAGACCCTCGAAGCCCCTTTCGACGATGAAAGCGGTGATGCCCTGCGCTCCGGCTTCCGGATCGGTCTTGGCGTACACGACCAGCGTGTCTGCGTCGGCGCCGTTCGTGATCCACATCTTCGAGCCGTTGAGGACATAGCGCTCACCGCGTTTGTCGGCCCGCAACTTCATGCTCAACACGTCCGAGCCCGCGTGGGCCTCACTCATCGCCAGAGCCCCAACGTGCTCTCCGCAGACGAGCTTGGGCAGATAGCGCGCCTGCTGCGCGGCGTTCCCATTCCTGTACAGCTGGTTGATGCACAGGTTCGAGTGCGCGGCGTACGACAGCCCGACTGACGCGGACGCGCGCGAGATCTCCTCCAACGCAACGATATGCGCCGTGTACCCGAGCGCGGTGCCCCCGTACGTCTCGCTCACCGTGAGCCCGTGTAGACCGAGCTCGCCGAGCTTCTGCCACAGGTCCGCGGGAAACACGTTGTCGTGATCGATCGCGGCCGCGCGCGGCGCGATCTCCTTCGCGGCAAAACTGCGCACGGCGCCACGCAGCGCCTCGATCGTTTCGCCGAGCTCGAAGTCGAGTCCTGGCAACTGAAATATTCGCATGTCCATCAACGCTAATCGGTTGGTAGTGTTCGTCGCAAGGCCGTGCCTATGCTCGAGCGGATAGGCCATGATCACGCTTTATCACTGCATGAGCGCCCGCTCGTTTCGTCCTGTGTGGATGCTCGAGGAGCTCGGCCTGCCCTACGAGCTGGTGATGCTGCCGTTTCCACCCCGCGTCGCGGCGCGCTCGTACCTCGACGTCAACCCTCTCGGCACGGTTCCACTGATGCTCGACGGCAACACCCGCATGAGCGAGTCTGCCGCAATCTGCCAGTACTTGTGCGCGCGCGGCGCGCCCACGCCGCTGCAACTGCTACCGGAAGACGACGAATTCGGCGCTTACCTCGATTACCTGCACTTCGGTGAAGCGACGCTCACATTTCCGCAGACCCTCGTGCTGCGCTATTCACGCTTCGAGCCCGAGCAGCGAAGACAGCCCACCGTCGCCGAGGACTACACGAAGTGGTTTTTGGCCAGGCTGCGTACGCTCGAGCCACGGCTCGGCACGCGGGTGTACTTGTGCGCGGAGCGCTTCACGGCCGCGGATGTGTCGGTGGGCTACGCGTTGCTGCTCGCTTCGCACCTCGGGCTTGCAACGCGGTTCACGCCCGCCGTTGCGGCCTACTGGGCACGTCTCCAGCAACGCGAACCGTACGTTCGTGCGCTGCGAGCACAGGAAGCCGCTGCAATCGCGCAAGGCGTTTCGACCATTCCCGCGCCGGACACTGCGCCCATCGATCGTTGACGGCTCCGGGCTAGGTTTGCGCGCTCCGCACTGGGCGTCATGGTAGTTTGTACGCCGCGCCGGCAATATCATGATCTACGGGTTCGGGGACTATGAGTGGGATGAAGAGCTATTCGAGCTGCGCTCGGGAAATGAGACGATCGCCGCTGCGCCGCGCGTGCTCGAGACCATCGGCTACTTGATCCGCAACCGTGCGCGTACCGTCACGAAAGAACAGCTGCGGCAGAACGTGTGGAAGGGCACGGCGGTGGTGGACGGCGCCTTGAACCAGACGATCATGCTGGCGCGCAAGGCGCTGCGGGACGAGGGTGAAGGACAGAGCGTCATCAAGACCATCCGCGGAGTCGGCTTCCGCTTCGTGGCTCCGGTGCGCGAGCGTTCATCGCGGACTGACGAGCGGCAGCTCGATCCGCCGAGGGTCCGTACGGCCGCGGAAGACCAGTTGCTCGGGCGTGACCAGGAGCTGCTTCTGCTCAGAACTCGCCTGGCGCGAGCTCGGGACGGACAAGGCAGTCTGGTGTTGATCGAGGGCGAGCCAGGCATCGGCAAAACCAGCCTCGTCAGCGCCCTTTCGCACGAGGCAGAGCTCGCGTCCGCTGACGTATTCTGGGGCCGAGCCTGGGAAGAAGGGGGTGCCCCCGCGTTCTGGCCGTGGACGCAGGTGCTGCGGGCGATGGCGCGACGCTTCGGCGCAGAACGCCTGCACGCTCTGCTGGGACCTGCCGACGCTGTCCTGCTGCCCTTACTCTCGCAATCTGCGGCGCTCGGAGAGGATGCGAAGACGACCGAAAAGCTGAACACGAGTGAGGCAAGCGAACGATTTCGTCTGTTCGATGCCATGTCGCGATTCCTGCGCAGCGCTGCCGACGGCGTGCGAGCGCACGGCTCATCGACTCGCGAGCCTCTGATCATCGTTCTCGAGGATCTGCACGCAACGGACGAGCCGTCGGTTCAACTGCTGCGATTCTTGGCTCCGGACATGGGGGACGTCCCGTTACTGGTCCTGTGCACTCTGCGGGATGTCGAGGTCCGGCAGGGCAGCGCGTTGAGCGCGCTTCTGGCCAATCTGCCTCAAAACTGCGAGCGGCTCCCGCTGCGCGGCCTGGCAGCTCTCGATGTGACCCGACTCTTGCGCCGGACCGCGGGAGCGGCCGTGCCCGAACGCATTGCCGTTCGGGTGCTGGAGCTTTCCGAGGGCAATCCGCTCATGGTGGGAGAGCTTGCGCTGCAATGTCGCTCGCCCGACGGTACTTTCGCGCTTCCCTCTAGTTCGAATGCGCACGTACCGGAGCGAGTCATGACCTCCGTGCGCGGGCGCGTGCGGCAGCTCCCCGACGTCACGCAGCGCTGCTTGAGCGTTGCCAGCGCGTTCGGCCGAGAATTCTCGCTCAAATTGCTCAGCGCCTTGTTGCAGCGCTCTGAACGGCAGTTGCTCGCCGACTTGGGACCGGCGATCGAGCACGGCCTGCTCGAACAGACACGCAGCAGTGCGGGAGCGCGCCTGAGCTTTTCGCACGCTCTGGTGCGCGATGCGCTGTACGCGGCGCTCACCCCTGCCGAGCGTGTGGAGCTACATGGCAAGATCGGGGAAGTACTGGAAAAAGACGAGAGCGCCGGCCCGCGGTCTTCGTTCGAGCTGGCGCATCATTTCTTTCTAGCTGCCCCCGCGGGCTCCTTCACGAAGGCAGCGGATTACTCGCTCGAGGCGGCCCGGCGTGCGGAGAACATGCTCGCTCACGGAGCGGCAGCCCGATTGTACGATCAGGCCCTCGAGCTCGCCGAGGCAGAAGGAGCCTCCGAACGCGTCGTCTACGACCGCCTCCTGGCGGCTGGAGATGCCTGGTCGCGCGCCGGTGAGGTCCAGACAGCCACCGACCGCTGCGCAACGGCCGCGCGGCTCGCTCGCGACAACGCAGACATCGACGGCTTTGGCCGGGCCATCGTCCGCTACACGCGCGCGGCTTACGCCAGCATGTGGCAGGACCGCCGATTCGTGGAGCTCGTTCAAGAGGCGCTACCGCTCCTGCCACCGGGCGACAGCGTGGTGAAGGCCATGATGCTGTCGTGGTCGACGATCCGCGTGAATGCGCTCGCGCCGAAGGAAATGCGCGAGCGCGCCGCGCGCGAGAGCCTGGACATGGCTCGACGCATCGATGATCCGTTCGCCATCGTCAGCGTCGTTTCGTCGGTATGCTTCCAGCTCGCCGGGGTGGTGCGTCCCGAGGAAACGCGGAAGCTCGCCAACGAGCTGATCGAAGTCAGTCGTGCCATCGGCGACGACACGCACACACTGGCTGGGCTCCAGCGACGCCTCGCCGACAACATGAGCCTCGCGGATTTCGGCGCTGCGCGCGCTGATTTCGAAGAGTTCTGCGCCCTCGCCGAGTCCGGCAAGCACGCCGCCCCTCTTTACTGGGCTCGAGTGAACCGGGCCTACGACGCCGAGCGCACCGGCAAGTTCGAAGAAGCGGAGCGGCTCGCGGAAGAGGCGTACCGGTGGGGTGAACGCATCCAGGAGCCGTGGGCGGCGCGCATGTACGCTGTACAGCGGATGCACCTCGATTTCGATCGGGGACGTAGCGCGGATATCTCGGGACCGCTCGCCTTAGCTTTCCCGGAGGACACGATCATGGGCCGCATGAGCCGCCTCATTCTCGCGATCGTTGCGGGAGAGTACGAAAGCGCACACGCAATCTACGCGGAGGTGGCAGCGGACGGGTTCAAGGCAATCCCCGAGGATCGATTTCAACGCGCGCTTCTGAGCTCCGCCGTCTACTACGCGTACCTTATCGGTGATCGCTCCGGTGCCGAGGCGCTGTATGCACTGTTGTCCCCGTCCGCCGATCTGGCAGTTACGCTGGACAGCACCCTGTACTACGCCGGGCCAGTCAGCCGGCTTCTGGCGCTTTTGTGCGTGTGCCTGGGCGATAGCGAGCGGGCCGTCGACTATTTCGAGGACGCGATAGCTCAATGCCAGCACGCGGGCGCTCGGCCGCGGCTCGCTGACACCCTCTGCGAGTACGCAAAGCTGCTGCTCAGCCTGCCTGGAACCGAGCGAAAACAGCGTGGCGCCGAAGTACGGGAGCACGCGCGTACGATCGCCGACGAGCTCGGCATGACTCACATTTCCGCACAGACAAGGCTGCTCGCCGAGTGATGCGATCTCGGGGTTTTGGCGGCGTTCGCTGCGCGCTGATGAAAACCTGAGCCAAACCTGAGAGAGCCGGCGCGCCCACCCGAGCTACCCAGGAGTGGTGCTTCGACCTTTCGTCGAAGGAGGTGCGTGATGCGTTTTAAGCAGTCTAAATTCGGAATCACTGGCGTGGTCTTGTGCGGGGCGGTTCTCGGCTGTTCGGACGAGGACCCTGAGGTGGGTGGAGCGCCGAATGCCGCGGAGCTCGCGTGCGATGCGCTCGAGCTCGCCGAGCCGGAGCACGGAACGCAAGTCAAAATCGTACTTCCGCTGGGCGCCGGCGAGGAGCGTGAAGTCTGCCAGCTCGTACGTCTGGACGAAGACATGAATTTCAACTGGAGCGACGGCGTGTACACGAAGGGCTCGCATCACGCTCTCGTCCTCCGTACCGCCTACCATGGGACGCTACCCGCTACCGCGCTCGACGGCCGCGCAATCGACGGAGCAGCGCTCCACGACTGCACCACTCCGAGCGCGCTCTGGGACACTCGGGGTAGCCTCGCCGTCGCCCGTTCACCGGACACTCCCGAAGCGAACGTGTCTCCTCGGGGCTCGCTGCCAGACCACGTCGGGGTGCGCATGGAGAAGGACGACTACATCCTCGTCAACTTCCACATGTTGAACGCGACGCGCGAGCCGATGACCGCCTGCACGAAAATCAACATGAACGGGATCGACGACGCTCAGGTGACAGAAGAGGCAGGGGGCATTGTCTGGTACAACCCCTTCATCACCGTCCCCGCGCTGGGTCAGGCGACAGCGCGTATGGCATGCGAAATCCCGACCGACATCCTGCTTCGCAATGTCGTCTTGCACGCGCATTCACGGCTGGACGGCTATACCGCGCGGCTGTGGGACGGGTCGCCCACTAGGGGCGGTCGCGTGCAGGATACGCTGTATGAAAATAGCGAGTGGGAGGACCCGGTCCCCAGAACGTTCGCCCCTGAGCCGCTGAAGCTCGCAAAGGGCCAGTGGATCGACTTCGAGTGCCACTACTTGAACAGCTCGCCGCGGAACGCCGCCCAGGGTTTCGAGACCACGGACGAGATGTGCATGTTTACCGGGCTCTACTGGCCGCGCAACGAAGCTCTCGAGAACTGCGGCCGCGAATTGAAGAGCAGCCAGCAGCTCACGTTCTTCGGGTCCGGCGCCAAAAAAGGCAGCGAGGTGCTCGCCTGCTTCCTCGGTCTTCCGCCCGAAGAGCAGATTTTTCAGGGCGGAGGTGCCGAGACGAGCGAGCTTCGGTTTACGGCCATGAGCTGCTTCACCCAGGCTTGTCCGCAAGTTGCGGATGAGGTGACAGCGTTCGTGCGAACGTGCGAGAAAAGCAACCCGACGGCGCCAGAATGCACGGCGGCCGTGGCCGCGTTGAACACTGCCGAGTGCGACTGATTTCCTCGACTACCCCCCGCTGATCACCGGACCCGCGTCCAAGGGCCAAAAATCCACGTACACCAAGCGCCGCCGCATCGGCACCACCGCCACCGACGTCGTCACGTTGTTCTCTGCAACGTCTCCATCCGTCTCCCAGATCTCGTACTCGTAGAGCGCCAGGCGATACTGACGGTTCGTCGGCAAATCCATGCGCGGCCAGCGCACGCTCCCCTTCCAGTACACGCTCGTCGAAAGCAACGAGGTGAACGCCGCCAGATCGACGCCGTTGTCCACGCTCTCCCATCCCAGGTCACCCTGAGCTCCAACCGACCGCCACTCGATGCGCGCCACGATCTTGTGCGCGGATCCCGCAGCGGGATTGGATGTCAGAGTCGGAACGACCACGGGCGGATCGTCTGGCAGCGTGCCGATGTCGCCCGGCGTGGGACCGATCTGCGCGAACTGCGGGTTATTTCCATTCAGCGCCTTGCCCAGCTTGGAGAGCGCCGAAGGACCGTGGAGCGTGATGTCGATGTGATCGCTCGCGTACGACAGCGTGGCCGTGCGATCGGCCAGGAGCTGCGCGAACTCCGTGCGGACCACGCGCGACAACTCCACGTTGGACAGTGAGTGCGGCTGATAGCGGCACAGGCCGAAGCGCACGAACGTGTAATACGCGCTGGTCGGCCCGAGCGTGATATCGACGTACCAGAGCTTGCGCACGTCGTCCCAGAGCGGCTCGAAGCCGACGACGCGCACGGGCAGGTTGCTCTTCCCGGGCCCGAAAGTCTCGGCGATGATCAGGCCATCGGCTACTGCGCGCGGAGCGGTTTGTGGCTCGGCCGGATCGTAGGTGAAGTGCGGTGCGTCCAGGAACGCGCTCGGCCCGCTCTTGTCGAACAGCGGATCACTACCCCACTGGCTGACGTATTCGCGATACTCGTCGAGCGAGTTCGGCGACGCATTCGGCGGAAACAGCACGATACCGACGAGCTCGTCTTCTCCTGAGCTGTACCAGCCGCGGTTCAGGTAAATGCGCAAGCCGCGTCCCAGACGCTGCCGTCCTGTCGGCGTGTCCTTCCGCTGGAACGTGGGCACGATGTAAAGCGGCTGCGGCGAGTGGGGGCGTGCCGAGCTCTTGATATCGATGGGCTTGTTTTCGGAGGTGAGATACTCCGGACCGTCCACGGAGATCAGCTTCCGTTTCTGAATGATTTGCGGATACGTGGGGTGCGGCACGAGCTCTTCGTAATTGGTGAGCGCGTGCGGAAAGTACTCGCGGTAGCGGGTGGTTCCGACGAGGTGGTAGTGGACCCAGCGGTGTTTGGTGTCACCAAATTCGTGCGGG
>DATHEN010000677.1:0-5437 GCA_035318565.1 Polyangiaceae bacterium | reverse complement strand
GAGCTGCCCGGTGGGCGGGCCGCTCTATCGGATGCCTCGCTGCGGCGGGCCGCTCGAGACGGTATTGCCCGGCACGGGGTTCAGGGCGCGTCTCGTCGATGCCGGAGATTACCTGTACGTCGCAGGCAGAACGGAAGAAGCGGCGCACTCCGTGCTGCGAGTCCGGAAGTCGGATCTGGCCGCAAGCTCCGTGGTTTTGCCGGCAAAGCTCAGGATGTCACCGTCGCGGCCGTTCGGAGCGAACGCGAGCCACGTGTTCGTGCTCGACGACGACGGCACGCTGTACCGGGCGGCGCATGTCGATAGCACGTTCCAGGTGTTCTCCACCGTGAGCACCGGGGAGAGTCTGGTCATCGATTACGTGCCGGGCTGGGGTTTACTCTCCATTTACGGGGCCGTTGCAGCAAGTGACAGCCACGTGCTTTGGTCGACCGGCGTGAACGTGTATCGGGCGCCGCTCGACGGCACCAGCGCCGGAGCGCGTGTCGAACCGCAATTTGGCCGTGTGGCGCAGGCCAGCTTCGGCGAGCGAGGCGGCTATTTCGTCGCAAGCGAGAGCATTTTTGGCCTCACTCCGCAGACGGTGCAGGCAACGCAGCGGGTGAGCGGCTTGCGCTCCTGCTGCGGGGATATGCAAGGTTCGCAGCGCCTGCTCGCGAACGGTGGCTGGCTCTTTTGGCGGACTCCGGACTTGGTTTCCGGCACGCCGGAGAGCGGCGGCGCAGCGCCGGCGATCATGACGGGGCCGGCCGCGAGCTTCGCCGTGCGGGGCGGGCGGCTCTACTACGTTTCGCTCACTGGAGAATGGCTGCTGTCACGGCCGGCTACTGCGTTGCCGGTGCCGCAGGCGGGGGAGCCTGCAAGCGAGCGTTATCCGATCTGGCAACACCGATTCGGCAACGCCAGCAACCGCGCGTTCCTCGACAACATGGTCGTGGACGCGACGGGCGCCATCCTGGCCAACGGATACACGCGCGGGCCCGCCGAGCTGGGTGCCGGCGTCGTGCCGTGGGCCCCGCCGTCCACCCCGGTGTATGAGGACGCCAACAAGGCGCAGTTCGTGGTCAGGTACACGGCGGCGGGTGACTACCAGTGGGCCGTGAAGGTCGGGAACCACGAGGGCACATCGGCGGGATTGGATGAAACGCTGGATGGCCCGTACAGCTCTCTGGGCGTGGATGCCACTGGCGCGTCTGTCGTGTCGTTCGCGCCGCGTGGTGTCTCCCAGCCGTACTTCGAGCAATCCCGCGACTCGGGCCCGGTGGAGTTGGTCAAGCTGAGCGCGAGCGGATCCGAAGTGTGGCGGCGACAATTCGATTTCGGCTGGCAATTGGCCGTCAGTCCCGCCGGGGACATCTTCATCAATGATCACCCGCGGCCTCAGGGCGCGAATGCGCCGCCGCTACCGCAGCTCTTGGTCAAGGGCATGGATGCCGGCGCCAACGCAAAGTGGTCGAAGGTCTTCACGGATTTGGGGGTCAAGGTCTGGTCCGGTCCGATCGCGGCCAGCGCAACCAGCGTGTTTGCCGTCGCCAATGGCCGGAGCGCCAACGGCACGGACACGGCGGCGCTGCTCAAGCTCGACGCACCGAGCGGGCGAGGGCTCTGGCGCTTGCCGCTATCTGGAGCATGGATCGCCAGTGTCGCGCTCACCCCCGCGGGCGGCGCAGTGGTTTCCGGCGTCGCCACCGGCTATATCGAGCTCGGCAATCGGCGCGAGCGGGTGCCGCTGCCGGGCGCGCCCAATATCTATCTCGCCAGCGTCGCCGCCGACGGGACGCTGGCGTGGATTCGATTCATGCAGAACGCGAGCCACTACGCGCCGCGTATCGCCGTCGACGGGCAGAGCAACGTGTATGTGACCGGCGGCCCCGACAGTCCGTTGGGTACCGTGCTCGAGCCAGGCTCGGCGCCGGTCACGCAGTTTTTGGCGCGCTTCGATGGCGCGGGTCGCCTGCGCTGGATTCGTCACTCCGCGTACCCGCAAATCGCCGCCGGCACACGACCCGGCGTCGTCGCCCAGGGTTACCAGAGCGATTCGGTCTTGGATTTCGCATTTACCCTCGCTAACTACGCTGCGGAAGTTCAAGGGGTCCCAGCCACTCCGCCGGCGGCCTGCGCGCTCACCAACGTTCTTTACGGCAATTCGTCGCCGCTAGCGTGGGTCGCGCTGCTCTCTGCAGCAGGGCTACTCGTGCGGCGACGAGTCGCCCGCTGAGTCGATCACGCGCCGTCGGTCAAATCGACCTTGGCCTGCCGGCATCCGGAGGGGCACGCATTCGGAGGCGATTCGGCGAAGTCTATCGCTCGCACGAATGAGAACGCGGCTCTGCCCGAGCTGTCGGTCAACGTGACGTGAAACATGTCGCCGTCCTGAACGTCCGTGGGTGCCCAAGGCCAATACCAAACTTCCAGGCGAAGCTTGCCCGCTTGGTCGGCCATGATGGTGACTCGCGCATGACCACTCTTCGTGGCATCGATGATCGCAGCGTCCGGAAATGACACTCCAACGCCGGTGTGAGGCGCGGGCTCTTCGACAATCTGCGCGAGCGATGAGCTCGAACACTTCGTGTTCTGGCAGACCTCCGCGCGCAGCGTCCGAACGCTTTCGAACGACACGGGCAGTGGTGCGACGAGCGTGAACGCCGGTCCGCAGCCGATCGGCGGACAGCCTGGTGCACCGCCGCCACCTGAAATGGGCGGGCCGCTGGAACACCCCACGAGCATGGTGACGAACAGGGGCAGTGCACACGAACCGATGACCTTGGAAACCGACATATGGAATGCCTCCGCGCGAGTGACCCGCGCCGCGAGCCTACTCGTGACACGGCGGCCGCACGGTCCGGAAGGAATTTTCGCGCCGAGGTGTTGCGCACGTGGACTCCGTGGCCAACGAGACAGAGCTGACGTCGTGGTCGGCATGTTGCCGCGCTGGCAAGCAGAGTAAGAATCGGGGGTTGGGGCGCCGGCGCGGGTCGCGCGCGCGCCGGGAGCTTGCCATGAGAATTACGTTCATCGCTGTCACGCTGACAATGGCATTCGGGGTTGCGTGCGGACCACCACCCCCCACGGGCACGGGCGGCGCGGCGGGGACTGGTGGCGCGGGCGGCGCGAATCCGTTTTGCGACGTGAAGCGCGTCCTCACCACCAAATGTACGAGTTGCCATGCGGACATACCGAATAGCGGCGCACCCATGCCGCTCACCTCGTATGCGGCGACCCAACAGACGGACCCCGAAACCGGACAGAAGTACTACTCGTTGCTCGGCACGCGCGCCGGCAACGGCAGCATGCCGCCTTACCCCAACCTGCCTCTGTCTACGACCGACAAGCAGGTGTTGGTCAACTGGGCAAACAGCGGCGGCAAGGGCGCCGAGTGTCCGACCCCGAGCGCGGGCACGTGTGAAACGGATCCCAACTATTGCGTGGGCGAACAGCACTTGCCGTGCAAGCCGGACATGTACTTCAAGGCGCACGCGAGAGGCGACGTCAATCGGAAGTTCCCAATCCCAGCGGGTGCGCGTGACGACTACCACTGCTATCGCTTCAAGAATCCTTTCTACGGAGCCAATCCACCTCGTTACGAGATCGCCGAAGCCCCGGTGATCGACAACACCGCCGTGATCCATCACTGGCTCTTGTTCGGTAGTCACTTCGGAGCAGACGGCGACGTAGACGATTCCGGCAATTGCGTGGCCCCGGAGTTCACGGACACACTGCTAGCTGGATGGGCGCCGGGCGGCACGAATTCCGTATACCCGAGTGATGTCGGCCTGGCCCTGAACGAGTGGCCGATCCTGAATCTGCAAGTTCACTACAACAACCCGGGTTCTACGGCGCACGAGGACGCGAGCGGCATCGGAATTTGCTCGACCACGAGGACTCCGCAAAACATCGCGGGCACGGTCACATTGGGTCAAGACGTGGGAGTGAGTGCGCCTGCAGGTGCGGTGAATCATCCAGGTGGCAACGGCACGTGCGACAACATGTTCAAGGTCGGCACCGGCACTGCCACGATCCTCAATTCATGGGGGCACATGCACCAGCTCGGCAGCGGCTTCACGACCGAGCTCCTGCGCGGCGGCCAGCGCATGCGTTACGTGACGAACATTCCACTCGGAGATTGGAGCTTCGACCAGCAGAAGCACTACATGCACACCGAGCTCGGTGACGGCCGTGTTCAAGTGCTGCCCGGCGATAGACTGAAGACGACGTGTTACTACACGAACCCCACGACCCGTAACGTGGGGTTCGGCACGAGTACGTCGGCCGAGATGTGTTACGATTTCATCGTCGCGTATCCGATCAGTCAGCTGAAGCGCGGCTGTGGTGCTTTGAGCATCACGTTCCGGCAGTGAGCGCCGCCTCGGCGGCTCAGCCTTTACTCGACAGCATTTCTTCGATTTGCGCGAGCGCGCGTAGCAGTGACGCTCGGCCGCCCTGTCCGGCGAAGCCGACCGGCACTCCGCTGTCGCGTGCGGCTGCGATCACGGGCTCGCTGTGCTTGTGTTGAATCACTCGATCGAGAATGATCACGGCGGCCACGCGGCCCTGGCGAATGCGCTTGGGTAGATTCCCGATCGCGCTCACCCCCTCGCGCTCGGTGTCCACGATGTCGGCGCGTGGCGCGAGCTCCGCCGGCAGGGAGCCGGCGCGGTCACGACCGGACAACGCGCCGAGCACCACGAGCTTGCGTGTGGTCAAGAGCTCTGCGAGCCGGGAAGTGGGCGCCGGCTCGGCTTCGCTCTGATCCGCGCGCGGCGGCGGCTTCGGCGTTGCCTGTGAGCTCGCCGTGGCTGAGGCGCTGGGCGGAGCCGGTTCGACGCTCAGCTCGGGCAAGCTCGACACCGCCCGCTCGAGTGCTTTGGCCGCGTCCGTCGCGCTCGGCCCGGAGCGCGGCTGCTTCAAGCCGTGCTCCGCGGCGAAGCGCTGCGCGATCTCGAGCTCGAGCGCGCGCTCGTAAGCGACCACCAGCTCACGAATTCGCCCGAGCCGCTCCGACACTGCGGAGCGCCGTGCGTGCAACGCCGCCCGTACTGCCTCCACGACGTGCTCAATCGATGAATCTTCGTCCGGCACGCGCCGAGCCTAGCAAACTCGCTCGCGTTCGCGGAGCTACAGCGCGTAGCGGGCGAAGAACTGCCCTTGCCGCCTTACGCCAACAACGCCTGCGCCGCGGGTCCAATCACTTCAGACAGAACGCGCAGCCGGAGCTCGGCTCGGCGGCGGACGGGAACACGACCGTGGCAGAGCAGCGTTCGCTCCGCGTCGTCCGGGTTCGACTCTGCTGGCTCGGGGACCGGTGCGTCCCTGATTTGCCGGTCTGCGAGCGCGAACGCGTCGCGCGCGACTTCACGCACCTTCGACCCGCCTATCGCGATCGCCCAGCCCACGAAGCGAAAGGCCAGGCTGGCGTGGTCGCTCTCCTGGTGTTCGA
>DATHEN010000676.1:0-3424 GCA_035318565.1 Polyangiaceae bacterium | reverse complement strand
CGACGTGCGCTCACTCTGCTCCACGACTTGCAAATGGACTTATTTGCCAATGCGCGATCCCGGGCCAGGTTGGCAGCCGGACTTCTTTCACGAGATCGGGCTCGGAGCGCTCGCAGAAGAAGGCTTTCGCCGCATCGGCACGCGGATTCGCCCGATGGGCGAGCGCATTTCCGGCCTCACGGACAGCGCCGCGCGGGAGCTCGGCCTCTGCCCCGGCACAGCAGTCGGCGTCTCGATCATCGACGCGCACGCGGGCGGACTCGGAATGCTGGGGGCGATCGTCGACGGACAGCCGCCGGACCCGACCACGCTCGAGCGGCGCGTCGCGCTGATCGGCGGAACTTCGAGCTGCCACATGGCGGTGTCTCGCGAACCCCGCTACCCCGGTGGCATTTGGGGGCCCTATTACTCCGCGATGATCCCTGGGCTGTGGCTCACCGAAGGGGGACAATCGGCGACCGGTGCGCTGATCGATCACGTCATCGACAGCCACGCGAGCGGCGCCGAGTTGCGCGCCGAAGCATCACGCACGGGCACGACCGCTTACGCTCTACTCAACGCGCGCCTCGAGCGGATGAGCGAGCGCCAGCCGCTGCCGGCTCTGCTCACCCAAGACATCCACGTGATGCCCGATTTCCACGGCAACCGCAGCCCACGCGCCGATCCCACCTTGCGAGGCATGATTTCGGGGCTCGACCTGACGAGCGGACCCGACGCGCTGGCGCTGCTCTACCTCGCCACCATCCAGGCGATTGCCTACGGCACACGTCACATCATCGAGACCATGAATGGCTCCGGCTATCAGATCGACACAGTGCTCGCCTGCGGCGGCGACACCAAGAACCCCGTATTCGTCCGCGAGCACGCGGACGTGACCGGTTGCCGCGTGGTCCTGCCTCGTGAACCGGAGGCTGTCCTGCTCGGCGCCGCGATTCTGGGCGCTGTGGCATCGGGCGATCGCGCTTCCGTGCTGGAGGCCATGACGGCCATGGACGCGGCTGCTCTCGAAATCCAGCCTGCGACCGGCGAGGTACGCGCGTACCACGACCGGAAGTACCGAGTCTTTCAGCGCATGCACGACGACCAGCTGAGCTATCGCGAACTGATGAACGGCTGAGTGATTCCGCCATCGTTGATCGAAAACCCCCGGAGCGGACATATAACTAGTGTGCGGTGCGCATTCGATAGTCGATGTTGAGCCGTGATCCAGCAGGACCATAGATGTCTCGCTCTGCGGTACGGCGGTTTTGGATTGGATGCGGTACTTGGAAAGAGGTCGCGATGAACGGTGTGAATTGGCGCGTTCGGGCTGGCGGTTTGGTCCTTGGACTGAGTGCCGTTGCGTGCAGCGGCGTGGCTGCTGAAGCATCGAGCGACGCCGAAGCGAAGGCCGCGTTTTCTGGGACATCCATCACCGCGGAAGCGCTGGTTCTGAGCGACTTCGAAGTGGCCGATACGGAGCTGCGAGCTGCGCGAGCCGCTGCCGGTGACATCGCTTCGAATGGCACGCTCTCGCTTATGGTGTCGGCGGAACCCGGCTTGCCCAGTCGAGTCTTGGCAACCCGGCTCGGCAAAGATGGCGCCGTGCTCGACTCGAAAGCGCTGATTTTGGGGGAGGCTTCGGGCGGTGCCTCGACAGCGCGCGTTGCTGCGGATGGCACGGACTTTCTCGTGGCCTGGAGCGGGGCGGGTTTCGTTCATACCGCGCACGTTTCTGCGGACGGCGGCGCGTCGCCCGTTTCGCGTGTCGGAGCGGATGTGGACGGTCCAAACGATCCGGTCGGCATCGCGTCGAATGGCAGCAACTATCTGATTGCCTGGGCGTCGAACGGGACGCTGTACGCGGCTCGCGTCACGCGCCTCGGCATGCCGATCGAACCCACGCCGATTGCGCTCGGGGCCGGTTCGGGCACGCCCGCCGTGAGTGCTGTGGGCTCGAGCTATCTCGTTGCCTGGACGGGGCCCGGCGCTCAGGCGGCTCCGAGTATTTTCGGTGCTCGAGTGGACGCAGGAACCGGGAAGCTGCTTTCACCGGCGGGACTCGTGCTCGCCGAGGGCGGAGGCGCGCTACTGAGCGCGCCCGCGCTGGCGCACCATGGAGAGCTTTCGATTCTGGCGTGGACCGCGTCGAACGGCCTATTTGCGAGGCGTTTTGCTGGCACGGGCGCCGCGCTCGATCCCGTGACCGGGTTTCAGATCGCTCCGTATTCCGCCGACCCGACCGGGCACACGGCGCGCCCAAAGCTCGCGCTCGCGGCCAGCGAACAGGGATTCTTCGCCCTCTGGGACGAAGCCGAGCTCTTGTCTGGCTGTCCATTTGGTTGCTCGCTACGCGATGCGCAGGGCGAATATGTTCTGTTCCCTGCTCCCACTCTTCACCGGGTCAAGGGTGTACGCCTTGGAACGGATGGTTCCATGACTGGCGAACCGCTGACGCTCACTGAGCCGTGGTTACCCAAGACCGGATCCGATATCGGCGATCTATGGCACCCGCGTCTGGCATTCGATGGCAAGCGTTACGTAGCGCACCTGTTAGGCCGTGACTGCACCAGCACCAGTGATTGTCCTGTGGTGACCAGGGAGCGCTACACCGGTGAAACCGAAGCGTTGATCAGCACGGACGCCGCACGCTGGCTGTACTCTCTGTCTTCGACGGGCGAAGCGGTGGGCGGCGCTCGACTCTCATTGACGTTGCACACACAACAGCAGAATCCGCACATTGCGGCATCGAGCACGGGTTTCGGAGTGCTGCTTTCCGACGACTACGACCACTCGGGCGCCCGCGGTCTGTTCGTTCGATTGGATCCAACGGGGCAGCGGCTGACGTCCGAGTCGGCCGCTCGTTTCATGGACACTGTCACGCCAAGTAGCGGGAACTGGCTTCTCTCGGGGAACCGCATTGAGAAGGTCTGGGCTGAATTTGGCTGCAATTGCATCTTGGACTGGCCGTATCCCCACATTCAGCTGGCTACGGATGGGGGCACGCTCGCGCCTCCCACGAGTTTTCCAGGGACGGCTGTTGGGGCGCTTATTGCACAGACTCTCGCCGCCGCTTCGGACGGACGCGATTTCGGGCTGCTCGCCTGGTACGGCCCTTTTGGACCTCCACAGATGAGCTTTTGGAAGGTCAATGCAGACGGCACATTCGCCGGAGAAGGCCGCCCGTTTTGGCCGATTCCAACGAACAATGCCATCGGCGCGCTCGCCTTCGGAGGCGGCCGGTACCTGGCTCTGTGGACGGACGGGAACACGCTGTATGGAGGCCGTGTCGCGACAGACGGCAGTGCGATCGATGCCAACGCCTTCACCGTGAGCGCGCGCGGAGTAAGACCCGAGTCGCTTCGCGCTGCCAGCGACGGCACGGACTTCTTGGCGGTTTGGCTCGAACGCGGAGCACAGGTTTGGGGCGCGCGCATCGGCAGCG
>DATHEN010000675.1:0-3790 GCA_035318565.1 Polyangiaceae bacterium | reverse complement strand
CACCACCCAGCCGCGCAGGGGTTCGCCCTCGAGCACCGCGCCGCGAAAGCTCGAGGCGGAGACGAGGTTCAGGTCGCGCAGCGGAACCCAGTAACCGCGCGTGGTCAGCCCGAAGGGATCGGCCCGCGTTTTGTTCGCGATGGACACCACGGCGAGCGCGAATCCCGGCTCGAATTCCGCATCCGGAACGCCTTCCTCGGCGAGCGCCAGATTGGCGTACCCGAGCGAGCCGTCGGGCCCCACGAAGTAGTAGCGGTGAGGCAAACCATCCGGCGGTGGAGGCGGGGCCGAATTCAAGGCCAGCGGCGGCAACGGCGAGAAGCGAACGACCGCTTCGCACACCCAGGCGAGCGCCCCGACCATGAGCCAACGCCCCTGGCAGCCACTCGCTCGCAATGAGCCGTAAATCGGTAAGAGGGCGCCGAGCGCGGCGGTGCCGCGGCGCGCGGCACCGGCGGCAGGCCGGGTGAACAGCGGCTCGTCGGCGCGCGTGATTTGCACGCTGCGCGTGCCGCTCGGCAGGGGCACGTCCCGCGCGCCAATCCACGGCGGCAGCTGGGCTCGCGCAGGCGAGCCAATCAGCAAGCACGCGAGCAGCGTGCACGCGAGTGCCTGCTGCGCTCGGAGCTCGCCGCGCATGAGCCGGTGGCTACTGAAACGAGAACTGAAGCTCGTGATCGCAGACGCGGAAGCTGTCGCCTTCGTTGATCACTTTGCGCTGAACGCGCTGGCCGTTGTACTCGACGCCGTTCGTCGAGCCCATGTCCACGATGTAATATTGCCCGTTCAAAAACTCGATCATCGCGTGCTGGCGCGACACGTTCGGGTCTTTGATCGTCAAGTCGCTGGACTGTTTGCCGCGGCCGATGATGAAGCGGTCCTTGTTGATGGGAAAGCGCTCGCCTTGATAGAAGATGGATAGCCCGCTGCTGTACTGGGGTGCTGCCGGCGGAGGCGGCGGCATCGACCTCGGCATCGGCGGCGGCGCGCCGGTGCGTTGCATGGGCGGCGGGGGCGGCCCCGGCAAACTTCTGCTCAGCGGCGGAGGCGTCGGTCGCTGCCCGCTGCCCGGACCGCCGGGGCTGCTGCTCGGCATGCCGCGTGAAATCGGTGCGGTGTTCACGCGGCCAGTGGCCACCATGCCGGGCATGGGCGGAGGCGGTGGAGGCGGCGGCTGGCCGCTGCCCAACGGCGGAGGCGGAGGCGGCCGCATGGCAGCGGGCGACAGGCTATGAACACCCGTGCTGCTGTAGCCGCGCTGCCGCGCGTACTGCTTCATGGCATCGTTGACCAAGTAGTCGACCGAGCACTCGAGCTCGCGCGCCATTTGCTCGAATTTTTGCCAAAGCGAATCCCGACACTGAAACGTGCGTGGCGTCTTCTTGTTCGGATCGGACGTCATTCGGGGGCAGCCTCTTGAGTGCGAACGGCGAGTCGAGCTCGCGCGAGACCTACTTCTTGCTCTCGGCGGTGCGGCGTTCCATCGCAGGGATGACGCAGTATTCGACGAACTCACCGACGTTCGTAATTTCCTTCTCTTCTTGCTTACTGGCTTTGGTAACCGTGCATTTCCATTCGCATTCCTGGGCGTCCGCCTTGCACTCTGGAACGCGCTGTTTGTCGTTGGCGTAGCGCGTTACGCGCGGGAGGTCGGCCTTGTTGCCGCGATTGTAATAGTAGCCGAGCGCGCTCAGCCGAACCTGCACTGCGTTGCCGGTGCCCACGTAGCGATCGACGAGCTGCTGGGGCTTGGTTGCGCCCTTCATATCGCCAATCAGAGCGCCATAGCGCAATGGCTCGCTGATAGCCATGCCCTCGGCGCGGCCGATGTTCCGCATGAACTCGTCGAGCTGGCTCGAGTCGCTCATCTTCAGCACGAGCTCGGCGGCCACCCAGCGCACCTTCCAGTTGCCGTGGTTGAAGAGAGAGTAGAGCTTCTCCACCACCACCTTGCGCGGCAGCTCGCCGACGCGGCGCAAGGCGACGTCCCGTACCGAGTCGTCTTCCTCGTTGGAGCTGGCGATCTTGAGCAGCGCCTCGGCGTGGGCGGCGTTGCCGCGGTCCAGGTTCGCTTCGAGCGCCGCCAGTGCCGAGGCTCGGCGCTTGGGCGCGTTCTTCTTGTCTTGCGCGTAACCGAGCAGATAGTCCACGACCGGTTTTTTGCCGACCTTCTTCATCGACGAGAAAACCTTGAGGAGCTCCTCCTCCTGGTACTGGTCGAGCTGCGCCTTGAACTGCGCCGGCGTGGGGTTCAGCTTCGAAGCTTTGTTGGCGCCTTCCACGGCCGGCGACTTTTGTTTCAGCCACTCTTCGGAGTCGACGGCTTTGGCGATGTCCACGAGCTTCTGGCTGGCCCTGAGGCGAGTCTCCTCGTCTCCAAGCTCGGCGATCAGCTCGGCCATGCGGTCCACGCGCTTCGCGTTCGGCTGGATGAGATCCGGCAGCTTTCGCACGCCGTCCGCCTTGAGCTCGCGAAGCACCTGCTCGAGGCCGAACATTTGCGAAGCATCATCCATGCGGGTCGCAAAATCCGCCATGCTCCAGCCCACCAGCGCGGCGCGCAGGCGTTTGCGGAGCTCGTCGTCCGTAACGAGCGCGCCAGCATCGTGCGTCAGCAGGGCGAAGGCCGCGTCCTTGTACGGAAACGAAGTGTCCGTCGCCGGTGCCTGTCCCACTTGCGGAGGGGGTGGCGGAGGCCTGAGCATCTCCTGCTCGAGAATCGGAACGATACGCGCGACGATTTGCGCGCGCTCTGCGGGCGGCATCCCCGCGAGTGCGTCGATCAACCCGGGTTGATCGTCCGAACCCTGAATTCCGACTCGCCGGCCGCCGCGCGGCTTCATCGCGACGAGCGTGACTGCGGCGTCCACGCGTAACTCGAGCGGATACTTGTCGTGCGTCAGGACGGCGACCAGTTTTCGCGGGCCTTGTTGTGTGTTGGCCCAGCGATCGATGTCATCTTTGGTGGTCCGGCACCCCACCGTTGCGACTCCCAATGAGAGTGCGGCTCCGACCAGCACGAGTGACACGACGCGGCTTCCCCGGGCGCCCCTTACCATCGAAAATCCTTCCGTTCTCGGTCTGGGGAAGCGCGCTGCACGCACCTCCCAGTCCAGGCCGATGCCGATAGTACAGTCCGGGTGCACGACGACTCAAGCTCGTGTTTGTTGCACCGCGCAGCAAGCATCAGGCACTCCTCGCCCTGCGTGCTCCGGGTCCCGCCTCTCGAGGCTGGCCGTCCGCTGGACTTTCCAGTCATGGGTACGATAATGTAGGGTTAGGTAGGCAAATGGGTGCAAGACCGTTCGCGCCGCGCCACGCTACGTTGGCGGAAGAGCCGCAGCAGCGCGAAAGGCCGAGCGCTGCTGGCTCGGCGGCGCTGCGCCGTGGCCGTGAAGCCGCGGCGCTGCTGCTGTTTGCCGCAGCGATATTCTTAAGCTTTTCGCTACTCAGCTTCCGCATGGACCCGAACGATCCGAGCTATCACGGCGCGGACTGGATGGGGCCCGTTGGCGGCAGCATCGCCGGTTTTCTGGTTCAGGGCTTCGGACTGGTCGCGCTGCTCGCGCCTCTCGAGTTGGCGGTGCTGGGCGTTCCCCTCTTACGGAACCGTCCCGCGCCGCCTATCGGCACGCGCGTCTTCGGTGACGTGGTCGTCGCCATCATCGGGGCGGCGCTGGTTCACGTCTCGACTCCTGACGTCGTGGTTTTCGGGCGCGCGCTGGCCGGCGGCAACGTGGGCCTGGTGTTTGGCGAGCTGATGCGCGGCCTGTTCTCGACGCTGGGATCG
>DATHEN010000674.1:0-6269 GCA_035318565.1 Polyangiaceae bacterium | reverse complement strand
AGTCCGGTGAGCTCAGCGATCCTTCGCTGCACACGCCCCCGCGCGACGCGCCGCGCTTCTCGGCGACGTTGCCGGCGCTGCCGGCAGCGCCGCCGAGTCACAGCGTGCACAAGTCTTCGTGGATACACTTCACGTACCATCCAAGCGTGCGCGCCCGGGTGCAGCCGCTCATCGACGAGGCCTCGGCGATTCGTGCCGAGTTGAGTGCGCGCCTCGGCCAGCCCGTGCTCGACCACGTGATCGTGCACGTGGGCCGGACGCCCGGAGAAATGGCAGCACTAGCGCCGCAAGGCGCGCCGTACCCGAAGTACGCAGCCGGCGTTGCCTATCCGCAGCTCGGCTTGGTGTTGCTCACGATTGCGCCCGTGCATCCGAACTCGAGCCACGATCTGCGCGAGGTGTTCAAGCACGAGTTGGCGCACATTGCCCTGAACGACGCGCTGCTCGGCCGGCCCGTGCCGCGCTGGTTCAACGAGGGCTTCGCGGTGTTCGCGTCCGGCGAGAGCTCGTTCGCGCGCTGGCAATCGTTGTGGACCGCGACGCTGTCCGACAACCTGCTGCCGCTCGCGCGGCTCGAACGCGGATTTCCGGCAGACGACGTGACCGCGTCGGTTGCTTACGCGGAAGCCGTGGACGTGGTGCGCTTTCTGGTGCGCCGCCAAGACGAGGAACGTTTTGCGGCGCTGGTGGAGCGCATCCGCGACGGACAATCGTTCGAGCGCGCGCTAGAGGACGCCTACGGGACGACGCTGGCGAGCCTCGAGTTCGAATGGCGCGAGGAAGTGGCCCGCCGTTACACGTTCTGGCCGGTGTTTTTCAGCGGTTCGATGATCTGGGCCGCGGCGCTGGGGCTGTTCGTGTGGGGTTGGCGCCGGCGCCGCAAGCGCAATCGCGAAACGCTGGCGCGCTGGGAACGTGAAGAAGCCGAAGAAGACGCGCGTAAGCGCCGCATCGAAAGCGTCAGCCCGCGCGTCCACATCGTGATCGCGCGCTCCGCCCAGCGCTCGAGCGAGCCGCGCCGCCCGGCCATCTCGGAGGTCGAGATTCCGAAGGTCGAGCACGAAGGCCAGTGGCATACCCTGCACTGACGCCTGCGGTTTCGTTCCACGTGCAAGGCCCGGCAGTCTCGACTTCGTGTGCCGGGTGCTTATGCTCGCTGGGTGAGCGCGACAGGTACAAACGGAGACTCGTCGGCCGGTTTAGGGCGAGTGATCGTCACCTATTCGCGGAGTTGGCAGGCTCTCGCGGCGATTCGCAGCCTGGGCCGGCGGGGTGTCGAGGTCATCGCGGCCGACGAATACGCGATCACGCCGGGGGGGATGTCGCGGCACGCGCTGGCGAGCTTTCAATACCCGGGGCCAGGGCAGGATTCTCAGGCCTTTCTCGACGGGCTGTCCGCGGCCGTGGACGAGTATGCGCCGGGGCCGGGCGTTCCTTACGTGCTCATGCCGATTCATCAGGAGAGCTACTTGATCGCCGCGGCGCGCGAGCGCTTCGAGGGGCGGATCGCCGTGCCGCTGGCGTCGGTCGAGCAGTTCGATCTGGTTCGTCACAAGGGGCGGCTCGCGCGTTACGCCGAAGCGCGCGGCTTCGCCGTGCCGAAAACCTGGACGCCCGCCAACCTCGAGGAGCTGGAAGCGCAGCTGGCTTCGATCACCTATCCGGCCTTCCTCAAGGTGCCCGCGTCCGCTGCCGGGGTGGGCATCCAACGCGTCGAATCGGCGGAGGAGCTCCGCCAGCGCTTTAGCGAGATGATCGAAGAGACCGGCCCGGGTGAGGACCAGACGCCGATCGTTCAAGAAGCCGTGGACGGCGAGGACCTGTGCGTCACTGGTCTTTTCAACCAGGGCTCGCTGCGCGCCAGCATGACGTACAGGAACGTGCTGACCTTCCCGCGCGTCCACGGTCCCGGTGTCGTGCGAGAGACCGTGTCTGCACCGAAGCTCGAGCGGCTCGCGGCCAAGCTGCTCGGTGAGATCCGCTGGCACGGCATGGCGCAAGTGGACTTTCGCTGGACCGGCAAAGAAGAGGATCCGGCATACCTGATCGAGATCAACCCGCGCTTTTTCGGCGGGTTGCTCCAGAGCATCGAGTCCGGCGTGGATTACCCGTGGCTCTTGTTTCAGATGGCGGTCAACGGCGACGTGGCGCCGCCGGACAACGTGGCAATCGGGAATCGTACCGAAGCCCCCGTGGCCGGGTTGATCGCCACATTGAGCGAATTTCTCGAACGCGAACCGGACCTCGGACGACTGGAGAGCGCCTGGAGCGCGGCCAAACGCTCGTTCGAGCGCGGGCACGCCTGGAGTGCGGCGCGCGAGCTGTTCGCGGGCCTTACCGAGAGCGTCGACGTGGAGGGGCGGCTCGAGCGGGTGCGGGAACTGCTCGAGCAGAATGAGAGTAACGTGTCGATGCTGTTCGACGCGGACGATCCGTTGCCAGTGCTGGGCCTGGTGTATCCGCTGGCGGTGTTCGTGCGCCACGGCAAGCTGTCGGCGGACGTGCTCTCGAGCGTCAAAGCCGAACAGTGACGCGCTAATCACGGGTCTGCACGACGACCGGCGCGGGAGACAAGCCGCTCAGGCGTAGCGCGTGCTCGCGGGCGGCGCGTACGAACTCGCGAAACAGGCGTCGCTGCTCGGGGCGCTGCGGCAAGTACTCGGGATGCCACTGTACGCCGACGAGGAACGATGGATCCGGAGTTTCGATGCCCTGCACGACGCCGTTGTGCTCGCGCGCCGTGGCAATCAAGCCGCTACCGAGCTGACCCACCGCTTGTCGATGCAAGCTGTTCACGAACGCGTGCGTGCGACCGAGCAGCTCCGCCAGATGGCTGTCGGCTTCGATCTTGACGCGCTTGCGCGGAAACATCGTCCATGGATTGGCCGATTCGACGTAAAACGAGGTGACGTCGCGGTGCAACGTGCCACCGAGGTGCACGTTGATGAGCTGCGCACCGCGGCAAATCCCGAGCACGGGTGCGCCCTCGCGAATGGCGCGCTTCAAGAGCTCGTTTTCGAGGGCGTCGCGCGCCGGATCCAGCCCGCTGTGACGCACACTGAAGAGCCGCCGGATCAAGTACACGATGGGCGCGACCACATAGCCGAGCAGGACGCGCACGATGGACCGCGCGCTCTTGCCCTGGATTTGCGGCTTCAGCGCCGGCACCGTCGCGTCCTCTCCGTAGAGCGAGGGATCGACATCCGCGCCGCCGCCCAGCACAAGGGCGTCCAGGGGACGGTCCGGCAAACCGCGCGAGGGAGTCAAGCGTAACGGCCGGCCGCCTGCGAAGCGAATGGCCCAGCTGGCGAAGAACCATGCCGGATAGCCACCGCGGTCCGGGCCGCTGACCCCAATGAGCGGTCGCGACATCTCAGCAGCGTAATGCCCGTTGAGCGCCGCGCTAGTGTCCTGAGTCTGCAGATCGCCACGGTCTTCGTGCGCTGGCCGGCGGAGTCAGGACACGTCAGGAACATAAAGTTGGCGAATAGAGTGGCCCGGAGCAGAATTTCGAGCCGCTCTCACCGCTGCGGCGGTCTCGAAATTCTGGGGCCGAATCTCTCATTCAGCACACGAGTGTTTGGCGGACTCAGAGCCTGCCGACGTGCTTTTGTTCGAGGCGCCGGGACTCGTCGACCAGCCGTTCGAATATGCGACGCGCTGTGTCGCCATCGAGGGGCGCGGGGGCCGCGCCGGACAGGCGCTCGAGCAAATTGCGCTCACGTTCTGGGTCATACACGGGCAAGGCGTTGGCGCGCTTGTATTCCCCGACGGCCAGCACCAGCCGCACGCGCTCGGCTACGAGCTCCAGGATCTTGTGGTCAACCTCGTCGATCGCGCGTCGCAGCGCCTCGAGTTCCGCGGCGGCTTTCATCGGGGGGATGCTACCCGTGACCCAAGCGCCGTGCGAGTGCTTTCACTCCACGATTGTCTCACAGCCGCTCACGACCTGCACGCGCGCCACGTCCCCGCTCTTGAGCTCGTCGCAGCGGGCGCCCTGGATGCGCAAGGCGCTTTCCCCGATCCAAGACCAGCCGTCGGACTCGTTGTGGGGCACCACGCGCTGGTCGAAGTACACGTTGACGAGCGAGCGCGCTGGTGGCTCGGCGTCGAGCAGCACGTCGCAGCTGATCGCCACGGAGCCGATGATGCCGCGGAGCGCGTCCGTGAGCTCCGCGCGATCGGCGGTCGCATAGTAGCTCGGCGTGCTCGGTCTTGCCGTCCCTCCGGCTTGCGCGAAGCGATTCAGGACGTCGGCGTAGACGCTGCTGCCGGGCAATCCGACCACGTACGTCGAGACGCCTCCGTCAGCGAGCGTTTCGAGAGCCGCGACCGCTTCGGCTTCGTCCACGCACATGCGCGGGCCATCCCGAAGATTCTCGGGATCGCAGCAGTTGAAGTCGCCTGCGCAGACCACGTCGTTCGAGCGCGCGCCCTCGATGTTCAGGATGCAGCGCTCCGGCCCGCAGCGCGCCTCGCTGTTGCAGTTCGGCCCGCCATCGGTCGCCAGGATGACGACCGTGCGTCCCGGTAGCGCCAGGAGCGTCGGGGTGAGGGTGACGAGTGTCGCTGCGATCGGTGTGTTGCCGCTCGGCGAATAGCCGCTGAGCAGGCGCAGGAAGGTCTGCAGTGTGGGGCCGTTCTGGGTGCGGTCCGCGGCTAGTGGATCGCCCTGTGTGGTGGCGAAGACCTGCTCGCCGGTAGCGCAGTAGTCGGGGTTCCGGAACGCCGGCAGCACTGCCGCGCCGTACGCAATCCGATGCCCGATCGCGCGCAGCACGTCCGCGATGGCAAGCCGTGCCGTGGTGTACCGATCGTGCAGATCGACGGGCAGCGCCATGCTGCCCGAGCGATCCATCACGAAGTACACGTTGGGCCGTTCCAGGATCACGGGGATGACCTGATTGCCGCACAAGCCGCCCGCGTCCTCCGCCGGTGGTCCGGCGTCCGGAGGACGGATGCCGCCCGCGTCGCTGTACCCGGCGTCTACCAGCGAAGTGTAGTAGCTTGGCCGCTCCGGATCGCTGCACGCGCTCGCCGCGAGCAGTAGCGCAGCGACCGATCGCATGCGGAGCTCAAATGCGGGCACCCTGGCAGCTTAGCAGGCCGAGCGCTGCGGAGCTTCCGTCCGGCGCGGTCCCGGCGCATGGCTCGAGTCGAGCAATCTTGGCATGAGCAGATCACGATCGGTACGAGAAGCCATGAGCCACGAGAAAAACCGGCGAGGCCGGCGCCTGCTGGCTGTCCCGTCGCCCTTGGACGCGAGTCACATCGGCGGCCCCTCACCCCAGCGTGGGGACGGCGGAAATCCTGAATGCACGATTGAGCCAAGGTACTGCTGTCCGTGAACCGCGCGCGTCTCGAGCAGGTCCTTTCCGCTCTGGGCGTGCTCGTTTGTCTGCTGTTTGCCGCTGGCTTGTTCGACGTGCGGGCGCGCCCACGAGCGTTCACGGTCGAGGCTCCGCCGCCTCCCGTGGATGTCTCTGAAAGAGACGGGCGCTTGACGGTGGGAGTGTTCTCCAAGGATGCGCCGCAAACAGCGCTGGCGCGCGCCACCGTGCGGGTCTTCTGGCAGCAGCGCGATCGCTACTTTCTGACGGGCAGCGCGGATACCGACGAGCAAGGCACGGCAAAGCTCGAAGGCATCGCGCGCGGCGCGCTTTGGGTCATCGCAGAAGCTCCCGACCACGCGCGCAGCTCGACGCAGCTCGTGCTGGGATCCGAGCCCCGCAAGCTGCGCGTCGAGCTGCCACGTGCGCGTACTCTGGACGTGAGTGTGCGCGCCGACGACGGAGAGCCCGTCGAGCGTGCGACCGTGCTCGTGACAGGCGCGGATCCGTTGCCACATGGAGCGCTGACCGGGCGCGAAGGCCTCGCGCGCTTCGCGCGGCTCGGAGCCGCGCCGTGGACCGTCAAGGCATCTGCCCCTGGCTACGAGTCCGTGACGCGTTCGGGGGTCACCGCGCACGAAACCTTGACCCTGCGCCGACTCGGGTCGCTCGAGGTGCGAGTCGAGCTGCCAGATGGCAAGCCGGCGGCGAAGGCCAGCGTGAGCATCGCCGGCGCCGTGCTCTGGCCGGCGCGCAGCTCGCAGACCGATTCGCACGGAAAGACACGGATCGTGGGACTCCTGAGCGGGGCGTATGACGTGAAGGCCACACTCGGCGGTCTCGTGTCCGACACGCGTTACGGCTTCGAGCTCGGTCGAGGAGCGCGCGAAAGCCTGACCTTGAAGCTCTATGCCGGGCGGATGGTTCGAGCGCACGTCA
>DATHEN010000673.1:0-5802 GCA_035318565.1 Polyangiaceae bacterium | reverse complement strand
GCCGCTCCAAGTTGCGAGAGAGACTTCGCGGATGCGCCGGGCTTCGAGCACGATTGCTTCGTCCGCGAGCGTGCCGGCGGCCATGCGGCTCAGGTGCAGTCGCTGGTGAGAGCTCGGAGCCGAAGTGGCTGGGCGGACCGAGAGCACGGCGGTCTGATCGCACAGGCGCCCGCTGGCAACCGGCGCTGGATCGATCCCATTCGGATAGAGCGTCCAAGCCGCGGCGTCGGTCGCAACGTTGTCGCTGCCGGTCGGGATCACGGCCAAGCCGAACTCCGTGGCGCTGCGTTCGAGCGCAACGAGCGCCCAGACATTGGACTCGTCGTCTTCCACGGCGCTCAGCTCAGTGCTGGATTGAGCCGACCCGCCAACCCACAGCACACGATCGGGACCGAGCTCGGCACGTGCTCCGCGCATCAGGATCGTGCGCGCGTGCACGGGTGACATTGCCGAACGTCCTTCGAGCGCCAGGAACAGCAGGCGGTCCGCAGCGTGCCGCAGCAGCAAGATGCTGCTCGCGCTCGAACCCTCCGGGGAAAGATCGAGCCCGGCTTGGCTCTCCGTCCAGAGCTTGGCGCGCGGATCTCCGGAGGGTGTGCTGGAGATGTACGCAACGAGCGGCGCCGCTCCGCCAAAGTCACCGCTGACGCGGGTGCCGGTGCGTGCGTCCGGACGCAGCACCTCGAGCTTGGCGCCCGCGAGTAGCGAACGGCGCAGTAGCCGACCCGCGCTGACCCAGTACGCGCTCTGTCCGAGGATCAGTGGGCGACGCGTCGTCTGACGGAGCGGTGTGTCGTCGGCGACGGGCTTCAATGGCGACGCCGCCGGCCGAGCTGCGCCGGCGCGTACGGTCTTCGTGAGCGGAGCCAGCGCGATCTCGTCAGTGCTCGTGACGAAGACCACGCCGAGCTCGGACGCGCTAGCCGGCCCGGCCGGTCCCACGTCCACGGCCTTGTCGAAGGTCCAGTGCGATGACCCGCTCGGCGCGCGCGGGCCGGAGTCGCGCTCGCTCGCGGCGTCACTCGAGCTCGCGTCGCGCGCTTCGGCGAGTGGGGCTGCCGCGCCAGTCGAGCCATTTTTACGAGCTCGTGTGGCGCTCGCGCCGGGGCGAGTTTCGCGGGCGGCGTCCCGGATTTCTGCGGGTCGCACCGGCTGCTCCCGACAACCCGCGGCGGCAATCGCGAGCAGCAGCAGGCCGCGCCAACGACCGGATATGCTAAGCGGAACCGTCATGATCTGCCGACTCGTGAGCGTGCTGGGTTTGTTGGCGGCGCTGCCCATGTTCTGCGCGTGCGCGCGGAAGTGTCCACCCGCAGAGTCGCCAGCAGGCACATCGGACCCTGCACAGGCGGGTGGTTCGAACACGCATGCCGAGGGCGAAGCGTACTCCCCCCCCGGAGAGAACGGGGTGGCCAGTGGGGTCGAGTCCGCTAGCGCAGCGCCGGCACCGCCCTCGGGGGCAGAATCATTGCCGGAGGTGCGCCTGCTGAACGTGGGCCTACACGTTGGCGGCGGCAGCAACGCCGAAACGGAGAAAGAGCCGTTCAAGCGCGCGATCGAGAGTCGCTTCGACGACTTCCTGCGCTGTTATCGGATGGTGCAGGAGCCGGAGAAGGGCGGCACCTTCGGTGTCGACCTGTTCATCGGTCGAACAGGTGGAAACCCGGAGGTGCGGCAGCCGCGTACCGCCATGCGCGGCACCGATTTCCGTGAGTGCATGGTGACCGCGTTCTCGAGTGTGTCCTTCGAGCGGCCGAAGGCTGGGCCCACGGTGATCAGCTATTCGCTGAAGTTCGAGCTGGGGAGCTGAGTTGCGCAGCCACTGCGTCCGTGCGCAAGGCTTGCGTTTTCGGGGTGCAGGCGGCCGGCCAGCGCGGCCACCTCTCGACCGATGCTGCTTGCCGCGTTGTGGCCGGATGGATCCCAGACGCGTGGGGACGGATACCGCCGGCTGACGTTTTCCACTGCGCAATGTGCCGCGTCTTACCGCCGGCTCAAAAGGTTCTCGTAGCAGGCCGCATTCGAGTGCGTGGCACGCCCATTGCTCCAATCGGCCACGTACCATGTCCAGGCGCGACGTCGCCCAACTTCTCGATGCTTCTGGAGCGCTGGACGCCGTGCTTCGGGCGCGCGCTTGGTCCAAGACTCCGTGTCTGACGGTGCTGACCTACCATCGGCTGCATGCGGACCCGGCTGCGCAGCCCTTCGATGACGGGGTCATCGACGCGACTCCGGACGAGTTCGATCAGCAGATCGCCATGCTGCGCCGCGACTTCTCGCTCGTAGGAGTCGAGGAAGTGCTCGGTTTCATGAAGGGCAAGCCGCTTCCCCCGAACCCGGCGATCGTGACGTTCGACGACGGTTACCGCGAGACGCATGACATCGCGCTGCCCATCCTGCAGAAGCACGGTGTGAAGGCGGTGTTCTTCGTGGCTACGAGCTACATCGAAGAGCGGCGTCTGTTCTGGTGGGATCGCATCAGCTACATCGTCAAGAACGCGCGCACCGCCGCGGTGGAGCTCTCCTATCCCTATCAGCGGATCTGGGATCTGCGACCCGAGGCGCGCCCGCTGCAACAGCTGCTGCGCTTCGTGAAGACCGAGTACGCGCTCGACGTGGAGCGCTTCCTGGAGGACCTGGCCGCCGCAGCCGGCGTGCCCTGGGATCGCGAGCTCGAGCGGCGCTACGCGAACGACGTGGTCATGACTTGGGATCAGGTGCGTGCGCTGCGACGCGCCGGAATGGAAATTCAATCGCACACCCGCACGCACCGCGTCTTGCAGACGGTCCCGATAAGGGATCTCACCTGGGAGCTCCAGGGCGCACGCAGGGACCTGGAGGAGCAGCTCGGCGAGCCCATATCCGCCATTTCGTATCCAGTGGGCCGCTCGATCGCGACGGCGCCGTTGATCCGCGCTGCAGTGGGCGAGGCCGGCTACGAGCTCGGCTTCTCGAACGGCAGCGGCGTATCCTGGCTCTGGAACGGATTCGATCCGTTGGATCTGCATCGTATCTCGGTCGACGTCGGGATGCCGCTTCCGTACTTCCGAGCGCTGTGTGCAATCCCGTCTTTCGCCGAAAACTCACGACCCAAGCGGGCCGAACGCCGCAGCTGGCCCGACGTTTAGCGGCCCTGCCCGGAACCGGCCATCAAACGCCACTGAGTAAACGCGGCTGAGCGCCGAACCATTCACGTGGTTTCCGGGCCCTGGCGAGATCGCGCTGTCGTGGTGCCTGTTAGGTTCTTTTTTGCCGCCAAGTCGCCAAGTGCGCCAAGACCTCGCCAGCAGATTGGGAGGGTTGATCTTGGATCGTTTCAGCCGGCCATCAAACGCCGCTGAGCGCGCCAAACCACTAGACCATTCACGTCGTTTGATCGCTGCTCCGCGCTGCCCAGCGTTCAACCTAAAATCTGCTGCCTCTGCTGGCGAGGTCTTGGCGTTCTGTGGCGACTTGGCGGCCAAGGAACGCGTCCGGTGGCGACGGGCGATCTTGGCGGTGGGCGCAGGCCTCAAGCAGCCGAAGCGTGGTTGCTGAGGCGTACCAGGTTCGCGAACGGCGAGGCCGCGGGGTTCGGTGTGCGGGTTTCGCCGTACAGATAGAAGCCCGCGCTCGTTTTTTGGCCGAGCGCGCCGTGGCGCACCAAGTGACGGAGCAGACTCGGGCAGGCGAAGCGTGCGTCAGCGTGCTCGGCATAAAGGTTTTTCGCCATCACGAGCAGCACGTCCAGACCGAGCTCGTCGGCGGTTGCGAATGGTCCGTTGGGGCACAGGCCGCTGAGCTTCATGGCGGCGTCGATTTCCTCGATGCCAGCGGTGCCGCGCTCGACCAGCTCGATCGCGTGGAGAATGTGCGAGACGAGCAGTTGATTCACGATGAAGCCCGGCTGATCGCCGATGACCAGCGTTGTCTTGTCGAGGCGCGCGCACAACGCCTTCGCCGTATCCAGCGCGGAGGTTGCAGTTGCGCTGGTGGTTGCGAGCTCGACCAGACCGCCCGACAGCCAGGGCTTGCAGAAGTGCAGGCCCACGAGACGTTTGTCCAACGCCAGTGCCTCACCGATTTCCGATAGTCTCAAGGAGCCGGTGGTCGTGGCCAGCGGAACGTCCGGCGCGGCGAAGCGTTCCGCCTCGGCCAAGACGTTTTGTTTGACGATCACACTTTCGGCGGCGGCTTCGATGACGATATCGGCGTCTTGTATCGCGGCGAGCTCGCGCGTGACGCTCAAGCGCGCGCCTCGGGAAAGCTCGTGCGCCGAACGCGCGTACAGGCGCTCTCGCGTCGCTTCGAAGTCTCCGGGCAAGAGCTTGACGGCCGTGACGTCCAGACCCGCAGCCAGACAGAGATGGATCAACTCGCTGCCGCGCGATCCACAGCCGAGCACGGCCACACGTTGAATGTCTCCGGTGCGAGAGATGCCGCTCGAACGCGGCGCGCCGCTGCTGGATGTCATGCGTCCGTCCCCAATGATGCAGTCGTGGATTTCCCGGCGTGCGCGCTCGCGCTCGGACGCGCGTCGTTGCGTGCCATGTACCAGTTCGTAGTTTCGTCGAGGCCGCGCGCGATATCGTGGGTGGGCTCGTATCCCAGGTATTGGCGAGCACGCGAGATGTCGGCCAGTGAATGCGGGATATCCCCAACCTGTGGAGGTCTTGCGGAGAGATCCGTGGAGCGCGCGCGGGGGTGATGCTGCGCGACCCGCTCGCGGATCAGCTCGAACAGACTGAGCAATGTGGTGCGTTCGCCGCACGCGATGTTGAAGACTCGTGCCTCGGCGGCTTCACTGGGCGCGGTGGCTGCGAGCAGATTCGCCTGGACGACGTTGGCGATATAACAAAAATCGCGACTCTTGCTGCCTTCGCCGAAGAGCAGGCAGGGTTCGTCGTCGAGAAGATGCTGCGTCCAGCGTGGAATCACCGCGGCGTAAGGCCCGTCCGGATCTTGCCGCGCGCCGAACACGTTGAAATAGCGGAGCCCTGCCGTTTCGATCCCGTACACGCGCGTGAACACGTCGGCGTACACTTCGTCGATGAGCTTCGTGGCGGCGTACGGTGAGAGCGGCTTGCCGATGCGTTCCTCGCTCTTCACGTCGGACGTGTCAGTGCCGTACACGGAGCTCGAAGAGGCATAGACGAAGCGCTTCACGGAAGCGCGGCGTGCTGCGTCGATCAAGTTCACGAAGCCGTCCACGTTCGAGGCGTGTGACGCGCCCGGGTTGTCGACCGAGCGCGGCACCGAGCCGAGCGCGGCCTGGTGCAGAACGTAGTCCGCCCCGACTACGGCGCGTTCGCAGACCGAGGGATCGCAGATGTCGCCTTCGATGAACTCGAAGCGTGCGCCGGAGGCCGTGCGCGAACAGGCGTCTTCCAGGTTGGCACGATGGCCGGTGATGAAATTGTCCACCCCCACCACGTGCTGGCCGAGCTCGAGCAGGCGCTCCAGCAAGTTCGAGCCGATGAACCCGGCGGCGCCGGTGATGAGCCAGCGCCGAGGCTCCTGGCGTAAGCGATCGCAAAGCGTTTCGTAAGCGGTAGTCATCATAAGCTCCAGTAGCGAACCCCGTCCGGCAACGTCTGCGGATCGAGGGCCGATTTCACATCCATCAGGATGCCGCCCGGCCGCAGCAATGCCAAGAGCTCATTTCGAGGCTTCGCGAGCAGTTCGTCGTGGGGAACCGTGAAAATCAGGGCATCCAACGCCGTCAATTCCGACCAGGGCAAAATTCGAATCTTGTATTCGTGTGCCGCTTCGTCGGCCGCCACCAGCGGATCGTGAATCAGTGGATCGATGCCGAACTCGCGG
>DATHEN010000672.1:0-2662 GCA_035318565.1 Polyangiaceae bacterium | reverse complement strand
AGGGGAGGCGGGCACCGCGGAGCCGCACATCTCGCGGGCGCGGCGCACGATGCTGACGCCGACTGCAATCAGGCCGAGCATTTTGATGACCAGAAATGGCAGCGCGGGGATACCGATGTCGATCGGCTGCCACCAGAGCACGAGCAGCGCCATCGACACGCGCACGAACCACGGATCGCGCCAGCTCGTCACGGCGAGGATCGCCATCGGCAGGAAGATGAGACTGTAGTCGTTGGCGATCGCGCCCACACAAGAGCCGAGCGCGTTCAACCAGAGCAGGTGCGGGTAGAGCACCACTTCCGAACCGCGCACGCGATACAGCTTGAAGCTGATCCAGCCGCCCAGGCCGAGCACGAAGGCGGCGGCGAATGCGTCGCCGGGAACGGCCAGCATGGCCTTGCCGAAAGGCGTGCTGGCCAAAGCTTGTCCGACCTTCAACCAAGCCACCGACAGAGAGTGCGACCACGGCACGTACGGATCGAGAACGGATACGTTCTTGACCCGCTCTACGGCGATACTGAGAGTCTCGAAGGACCGCATCGTATCGGTGGGCGCTGCCAGGGGAATCAGGATCCCGCCCACGATGAAGCCGGCTACGGCTCGCCAGCGGCGCGTGGCAACGAGTCCGATACCCATGATGCCGGGGTAGAGCTTGACCCAGGGTCCCACGGCCAAAAGGCAGCCTGCCAAAAACTCCGCGCGCGGCGTGCGCCGAGCGAAAAGCGGAAACGCGACCAGCATGGCGGCGAGCGTCCACAAATCGAAGTTCGCGCGCTCGAGCTGGAACACGACCGGGAAGCTGAACAGCACCGCGGCGATCGCCAGGCTCGGCGGTATGGCCTCGAGGCGCAATGCGCGCCGAACGCGCAGCGCCACGAAAACCCCAGCCCCGATCAGGAGCGTGCAGAACACGACCCAGATCGTCAGCGCGGCCCGCGGTAAGAACAGCGGCGTCCAACTGAACAGCCAAACGACCAACGGCGGGTAGTGAAACAGGTGGCCGCGAGAGGCGTACGGATCGACGCCCATTGCCCAAAGCCGCGCAGCCAAGTCGCTTTGCGAATAGAAATCCGCGCCGAAGACGGGGACGTGGATCCACGTGTACTTACCGCCGAGCAGCTCGTGCTGAAACAGGCTGCTCGCCCACCACGCGACCCAGGCGGCCACGAAGACGTATCCGGCGATGCTCGCCCACGAATACAGAGAGCGACTTGAGGGTTTGGGTGCTGGTAGTGCTGAAGATGAGCTCAATGACAACCCCGGGGCGGGACCCGGGTGTCCATACACGGTCTTTTGTCAGACTTGTACGACTTTGAGGAAGCGGGAGGCCCGGTGTTCGTAGGAAATCCCGGCATCTGCCGCTACTAGCACCCGAAGAAAAGCACGACCCTACGGAGCACCAGTAGCGGATATTTGCGCCTCGGGCGTCTCGAGACAGGAGCAGATCCGAACCGCTCGTGGTCGCAGTGTCCTCGCGCACGGCCTGCCACATGGATCGCCGCTTGCGCGCCCGCGCTCCGTCGCCCGGCCACGCCGTCCGGTGAGGACGCGCGCGCACTCGAGATGTGCGCGCCCAACGTGCGCGCGAATGCGATCGCTACGCGCGTGTCCGCTGCCGGCGCTCGTACTTCTAGCGCGCCGCGCGATCGAAAACGTGCGCTTTGCACGGGGGCAGCAAGATAGTGTAGGACTGCTGTGATGCATCTTTCCGGGCCGCGCGGCGCCGCGTTCTGCACGCATGTGGCGTTCGTCAGGAGGCGAGCCCATACGCAGAATGGCTAGCTCTACTTCCTTCGTTCCAGCACTAGTGATTCGCATCGGCGTGTGGACGATCGCAGGCTTGTTGGCTGGGTTCTATCTGGGTCAGAACTGGCGGCTGGCCCCGAACAATACCGATGACGGCCTGATCCTCGACTACATCCATCAGATGTCGCTCGGTGCGAAGCCGCACTACGACATGATCGACGCCTACGGCTTGTTCAACTGGGTTTTCCCGGTCTCGTTCTACAAGCTGGCCGGACAGAAGGTTTGGGGCGTGCGGCTGTGGATCGTGCTCCTCAAGCTCATCAGCGTCGCGCTCGCCTATCGAACCGTCACGAGTCTGACGAACCGCTTTTACGGCATCCTGGGCGCGCTTTTCTTGATGGTGCTGCTCGGTCAGGCTTGGCAGTCCCTGCAGACGGCCTACGCGTTCCTGACGGTCATCCCGCTCGTGCTCGCCACCTGGCACGTTCTGCTCTCCCAGCCATTTCGCCAGGAGTGGGCGAATCCTCTGGTGGCCGGGCTATTCACGACGCTTGCCATCTGGACCAAGCTGAACACCGGCCTGTATTTGTTCGCAGCCGCGCTGTTCGTGCTGTTGTGTTGGCTGCCGTGGGGAGAGGCCAAGAGCGGCAGCGAGTCGCCGCGCATCGAGAAGCTTCGTCCGCTCGTGAAGCCCGCGCGGATCGCCGGGGCGCTCGCGTACGCCGGAATCTTCTACGGGTACATCCGGGCGCACTTCAACGTCCTCTACTTCTTGTATTTGCTCGGACCGCTTTTGATCGGTGTGGGTTGGGCGATTTACAGCGCGCTGCGCGAGCCTGCGCAGTCCACCGCCGTGCGTCGCCACCTGCATGCGTGGCTCATATACTTCGGTTGTACTGCGGGACTGTCTCTGCTC
>DATHEN010000671.1:0-8975 GCA_035318565.1 Polyangiaceae bacterium | reverse complement strand
CTCGCTGTGCACGTCGATCACGCCGCCGAGCTTCGAGATGTTCGTCTTGACGACGTCCATGCCCACGCCCCGGCCGCTCAAATCACCGGCTTCCTTGCGGGTGCTCACGCCGGGCAGGAAGATCAAAGCGAGCACTTCGTCCCGGCTCAGCTCGTGCGCGACGCTGGCTTCGACCTTACCGAAACGAACCGCGTTCTCGAGTAAAGCGCGCTCGTCGATACCGCCGCCGTCGTCCTCGATCTCGATCATGACGTGATTGCCTTTTTGAAAGGCGTTCAGCGCGATCGTGCCTGCCAGCGGCTTGCCGACCTGCTTCCTCTGCTCCGCGAGCTCGATGCCATGGTCGATGGCATTGCGGATCATGTGCATGAGCGGATCGCTCAATTCCTCGACGATGAGCTTGTCGATCTCCGTCTCTGAACCCGTGATCACCAGACGGATCTCTTTGCTCACTTCGCGGCTGATCTGCCGCACCACGCGTGCGAGGCGATCGAAAACCTGACCCAGCGGAACCATGCGCACCTCGAGAATGCCGTCCTGCATCTCGGTCAGGCGCCGATCGAAGTTGCGGTGCACGCGCTGCAGTTCCGCCGCGAGTTGTCTCTGCCCCTCCCCCCGCAATCGTTCGGCCACACGCGCCAGTGAGCCGCGCACGATCGCGAGCTCCCCGACGATGTTCATCAAATGGTCGAGCTTGCGGATATCTACGCGCACCGTCTGGGTGACCGAGCGCAGGGAGGCCGTTTGCTCGAGGCTGCCGCCGTGTTCGGCGTCGGCATCCATGGCCTCGGCTCGTTCGGAGACGATCGCCTTCGGCTCCAGACGGGGTGGCGGCAGGCTGCCGCCATGCATGGACCCGCGGCTTCGTCGCGGAATCTCCTCGATCACGACGTTGTCCGCACCCAGCGAGCCAATCAGAGTGGCCAGGTCGTCGCGCGAGGCCATCAGCAGATCGAGCTCGATGGTGTCGATGCTCGTGGCTTCACCGGTGGGCAGATACGTGATGATCTCACCGTGACGCTTGGCACGGTCCTTGATTTCTTCCAGCGCTTTGTCGATCGTCGTGAGATCGAACTGCACGCGCATTCGATACAGACGCAGGCCCTGTTCGATGTTCGTCCGGAGGCGATGCTCCTCGTACTCCGTGAGCACGGCCAGCATGCCGGGGTCGAGGTCGTAGTCCATGAGCGGACTGGCTTGGCGCTCGGCGCGCGCACCCACGCGTTCGAGTTGCGCGAGTAGCTCGTCGACGCTCGTCAGCGGATCATCACTGATGCGCTTGTCCACGGCGAGGATCTGCCCGAACACCTCCACTGCGGAAAACAGCACATCCAGGATCTCGGGGCTGAGCTCCAAACGCCCGAGCCTGAGGTCGTCGAGCACGTCCTCCAGGCGGTGCGACAGGTGTCCCATCTTCGTGGCGCCGAACAGCCCCGCCAGACCCTTCAGCGTGTGTACGGCGCGAAACGCTTCGTTGATGAGCGAAGGATCGTGCGCGCCGCTCTTCATGGCGCGATCGAGCGCGAGCAGATTGCGCGATAGCGTCTCGATGATCTCTTGCGCTTCGGAGAAAAACTCCTCGCGCGCTTTGTCTGTCGGGTCAGCCATGCGGCTCGAGAGGTGGCACGTTGCCGCCGCCTGTCGCCGATCGTCCGGAGTGCCCGAGGTAACGCGCGGTCTCCTCGCGCAACGCCTCGGGGCTGAACGGTTTGGCGAGGTAGCCGTTGGCACCCAGGGAAAGACCTCGCTCGCGGTCTCGCTCCGATGATTGCGTGGAAATCAACAGTACCGGGGTGGCGCGGTGGGCTTCACTCTTGCGTATGAAACGCACGAGCTCGAGACCATTGATGTCCGGCATGTTGATGTCGGTAATAACCAGGTCATAACGGCCACGCGGCAACAGACGTAAAGCGTCGAATCCACTCGCGGCCTCGACGACCTCCACCTCCTCCAGCGTAGCGTCCATTTCCAGCGCGCCTCTGACGAACGCGCGCATGCTGGACGAGTCCTCCACCACCAAGATGCGCGGCATCACTCCTGCTTTCCTGCGCTGGAGCGTGTGCCGGAGAGCGCGTGCGTAGACTGCGCGCGCTGTTCCGGACGCTTCGGAGCTGCATCGGGCTTCAAACCCTCAGCGTAATAGAGCGAGCGCCGCTCGCGTGGTGTTTCCTGGTGGACACTCATCAGCCAAGCCTCGAGATCCTGCCAGAACTCTGCATGCCGTTCCCCCAAAAACCCCGCGCCGTGAACTTCACCTGCGTAGGTCTTCGAAGTACCCGCCATGGCCATTTTTGCAAGCGTCCGCAATGGATCCTTGGAAACCGTGTCCGCTTCGGCCGCCGCCACGAAGGTAGGTAAGTTCCGTACCTCGGCATACGGCCGATACACGTCCACACCCTGAATGGCCGCTCCAGGGGAGATCAGAGCGAGCGCGCTGACCTTGGGCTGGGCGAACGCAACGCGCGCCGCCAAGGTTGCCCCCAGCGACGAACCGACGAGCACGACGCTGGGCGCGCCGGTCTCCTTCAAAACGCACTCGACGGCGGCGTTCACGTCGCGAACGAAGCCTTCCGGCGCATCTGCCCCTGCGCTTCCATCCGCAGGCCCGGCGGCGGAACGGCCGTGGCCGCGCAGGTCGAAGCTGAGAATCGCGTAGCGCTTCGAGGCTCGCCCCAGCCGCTCGACCAGTGGCTGCCACTCACTGCGGTCGGACGTGGCGCGGTGAATCAACACCACTGCGGGTGCGCTCGGCTCGAGGGCGGCGCGCAGCTCTCCCGCGAGCACGACGCCATCGGACGCCGAAAATTGCACGGACCGAACCTCGCTCCGACCCGGCGTGGCGTCCGCCGATGCCCCGGCCGAGGGAGTGCCCTTCGGAACCGCACCGGGCTCGCACGAGTTGCACCCGCTCATGCCCAGGGCGAGCAGCGCAGTGAGCCGTAAAAACCACATTCAAACGAGAGCGTAGCATTGCAGCGCGCGGGCGCGGCAATCGCAGGGCGACGAAAAATCGGATGGCGAGCGCCTACATTGGCGCGCAGCCAGCCGCACACACCGGCCGCCTAGCCTGGCGCCTACGCGCGCACGGCCATCAGCGCGAGGGCGGGGATTTTCTTCCAGCTCGGCTCGAGCTCGAAGTGCATGAGCGCTCGACCCAGGCGGTGCAGGGTCTTGTGGCCCGGAAACCACGCGGGTTTCGGAAATACCTTCAATGGGCCGCGCAGCACGCTCTTTTCGATGTCCTCGAGCATGAGCGTGTTGTGGACCCAGCCGAGCCCGCTCTGGATGTTCTCCAAGGTCGCGCTCGGATGCCCGCCCCACGGTGGAGCCCCGAAGCCATAGACCAGCGCAGGCCAGTGATTGATGCCGATGCTTCCGTAGCGAAGCTCCGCGATCGCGCGATCCAGGGCGGGCTGCAGCTTGGGGTCGCCCTCGGTGCGCGGGTGCACGAACAGCGTGGCGTTGAGCGTGCCCCACACGCGGTCGTTCGCGAAGGCTGTCGCGGTCGCGAGGAACTCCGCAGGATCGTCGCTGCCGACCTGAGTCTCACTCAGGATCGAGCAGAACGGCTCGGTGTAGAAGTTACGTTCGGCTGAGTCGTCCGAATCGAGCCCCGTAACGAGCGTCCACGGCAAGTCGCCGTCCTTCACGTGACCGAACTTGCGAACCTCTGCTTTGCCGGCGGTGAGCGACTGGTAACGATCCTGGGCTCCCGGATAGTACGCCTTGCGCGGTGGCACGCGGCTCAGCGCCTCGCCGATGTCCCGCAGAAACTGTGCGCGACCGCTCCAGCCCTTCGGCAAAACCAGAAGCTTTGCGGCGTTGCAGTTGAACGAAGCGTTGTTGGCCACCATGCCAGCCACGTTCTGAGCCATGAACTGAATCTCGGAATCGCTGTAAGGTCCCGGAACGATCATCACTGGGCTCACGTTGCCGAGCTCGCTGGTGATGCGCTTTTTCAGCAGGGGGTCTTTGCGGCGTTTGCGATCTTCACGTTCGGGCCCCGGCGGTCCCCACACGATGATGTCGTGAGTGATGTCGGAGCCGGTGATGTGAATGTCGTCGACGTATTCGTGATGCGACAAGAATGACCCCACCTCGGCACCACCGTAAACGACGGCGAGGTATCCACCCTGGATCAGCGGGGCGAACGCGCGCTCGATGAACGGTCCCAAGTACTCGTTGACCGGATTCATCTTGAGAATACAGACGTTCCCCTCCACGAACATTTTGTACAGCACGTCCATGGGAGGGATGCTCGCCACGTTGCCGGCCCCGAGTACGAGCGACACGCCGCCCGTCGGGTCACTGAGCTTGTAGAAGGATGCCTGCGAATCCGCGATGCGCGCACGCTCCACGCTGCTGCCGATCCACGTGTCGCAGCTGAAGGGCGCAAACAGCGCCTTGTCGAAGCCGTCGTGCGGGATCGCGCGTACGGCCAAGCCACCCGGCCGCTCGATGATCGCACTGGAATCCACCGTGGGTGTGCCGCGCTCCGCTATCTGTGCGAGTGATTCCCGCAGAAGTCTCAGATTGCGCAGAGTCACGGCCGGACCACCCAGCCATTCTTCGCCGGCGACCGGACTGTCTTGCGGGATGCCCTTTGCCCGGCACCCTGCAGCCACTTGTTCTTCGGCTACTTCCACGCTGCGCGCAGCGATTTCGCGGAGCCACGCGATCTTTTGGGCAATCGGCGTGCGCGCGAAGCGCTGCGCATTGTCACGCAAGCGCTGGAGCAAGCGGTTCAGCTCTGCCTCACTCGTAGCCGCCCTGTACTCGGACTTCGGTTGCGGAGACGCTGAGGCGGCGCGAGTTTCCTGAGATAGCATGGGATGAACGTTTCATAACTCGAGTACCCCGATACCGCTACTGGCCCCAGGCGCCCTGCCAAGCCCTCCACGGGCCCGCAGGCCGGACGTGCGAGTTTCGCAGCCTCGGTTCCCTTCGCGAAGATTTGATTTACTATTCACGGGTCAATGTCGACCGTGCCGGGCGTCCACGCCAGAGCTCGCAATCCCCAACTCGAGGAAGACGAGGGCCGTGACTCCGAGGGGACACGCGCCCCACACGGAGAGCACCCCGAGTCTGGCTCGACGAACGAAGCCTCTGAGCCGCCGGCGCTCGAGGACACTGCGCGCACCCGAGGAATCGTGTCCGGCGCGCGCATTCAAGCTGCCGCATCTGCTGCGTTCGACGGTCACTTGTCCGAGCTCCTGCGCGCCATGCAGACCACGAGCTCGCGCGTCGAGGGCGCGCGCGAGACGAACGAGCAGCTCGTGCACGAGCTTCACGCGCTGCGCGAGCTCCTCTTGCAGGAATCCGGCGCGCTGGTCGATGAAGTCCAGAGTCTCGGCCGGGAACGTGAGCGCATGCGCCTGGAAATCGAGCGAGTCACGCGCGCCGCCGCCGAAGATCGCGCGTTTCTGCTCGAAGAACAGGATCGCTTTCTGAGCGGCGTGCTGGACGATCACGAACAGGCGCTGCACCGCATCACCGCCGAGCGTGACGCCGCTCGCGCGCAGCTCGCCGCCGCAGGCAACGACTCACCGCTCAATTTCGACGACGAAACCGGCAGCTTGGACGTCAACACCCTGCACCGCAAGCTGCACGAAGCGAGCGTCGCAAAGGACAAGCTCCTTCAAGAACACGAGCGCGCCCGCGACACCCTGCGACGTCTCCAGGCACAACGCGATGAAGCTCAGGACCAGGTCAAGCGTCTCACGCTGGAACGCGATAAAGCGCACAGCGAGCTGTTCGCGCTGCAGGCGGAACGCAGCTCGAATCAGCGCACCATCCCGCAGACGCGTCCCCCGACCACGTACCCTCCTCCAGGACAGATGCTGCAGGCCCATGCCATCGTCGGCAGACGCACCGATCCGATGGGTGCCGCCCTACCCCTGGCCGACAACGTTTCCGACCCGGTCGTCGAAATGCGCTACCCGGACCAGCGCTCCGCGCCGCTGAAACAGAAGCCCAGCCCCAGCCTCACACCGCTCGGCGCCTACTCGCTGGCCGCCGAGGAACTGCCGCCGGATGGCGTCGATATCGCCGCCGACAAACCGGATCGCTCCTGATCCGTCGAGCTATGGCTCGTCAGAGACTATCGGAACGGTGGCAGCGACACTATAGAGCGGCATGCCATGGGTCACAGCACGCGTCCTCGCGGTAGCGGTGCTGGCCGTGGCCTCCGCGTTCGCGCCGAAGCTCGGGATCCTCGCTGCGTTTTTGACCGGCATCTGTTGCCTGTCCCTACCCGCCGGGACAGCTGCGAAGCAGAGGCGCATCTACCGCAGCTTGCTCGCGCTCGCCGCTGTGGCAGGCGCAGTGGGCGTACTACGCTTCGTGGTGGAAGAAGCCGTGCCGGGCATCGTACAAGGCGGCAAAGACGCCGCGGCCAAGAACGCCGTATCGCGTCTGCGCGAGCTGGTGTTCGCAGAGGACGGCATGCGTAGACACGCTTACCTCGATCACGACGGCGACGGCGTCGGCTCCGCGGCGCTCGTCGGCGAGCTGAGCGGCAAGGCGCAACAGCGTCCATTCCCACCGATCTTGAACGAACGTTGGCACGTGCTCGTCGAAACTCGGTCTGGCAGCGCGGCCCGCGTCGGCGGCTACTTGTACATGGTGTGTCTGCCGCTCGGGCCGGGTGGTTTCGGCGCCAGCGGCGCAGCGGGCGTCGACGCAGAGCAGGCCGAACGCCGTTACCTCGCCTACGCTTGGCCGGCCGCTGCCAGCAGCCGCATCGAAGCCGCATTCTTCATCGACGAGCACGAACGGATCCTCGTCAACAAGAATGAGGACGGCAGGGACCCCGAATACCTCGGCAGCGATTACCCGCCAGCCTGCGACGCCGCTCTGAAGGAGCCGGCAGACTGGCAGCCGTGGATGAACAAGAAACCACGCCTTACGTTGCCCGGAGACGACCCGGGCCCCAAACTCCCACGCTGAAGCCCACTCCAGAGGAATCCATGACGGCAAGCCACGATGACGCGTCCGATCGGCCCTTGCCGGCGAGAGCCGATACGGACACCCTCGCACCCGAACCGGACGAGCCGCCCGTCGTGGCACGCATGATCGTGGAAATCCGTGCCGACGGCAGCCGAACCATCGCACGCGGAGCCATCGAAGACGTGCGCACCGGCCAGCGGACGAGCGTGCAGGCGGAAGGCACGACACCCATGGCCCTCGCCGCCTCCTTGGCGAAGACGCTGTTTTCGGCTCCCTTGCTCGCCAGACAAGCGGCCCGCGCGCTGCTCGAAAGCCGCTTCAAAAAGTAGCCTGGAGTTCCTGAGAAAGGGACATCTTGGCGGGCTGAGGCTTCGCTCCAGCAGTTGCTGGTCGGTGCCGAGTTGGCATACTCCGGCCCGAACGCATGGACGCCGTCTACAAGAGTGAGGTGAATCGCGGCGTCGCGCCGGCCCGAGAAGGCGAGTTCAGGCCGCTTCAGATCGGTGCTTTGCGCGTGTGGCCGCCCGTGGTGCTGGCGCCGATGGCCGGCGTGACCAACTATCCATTTCGCGCATTGTGTCGTCGCTTCGGCGCCGGCTTGTACGTGAGTGAAATGATCACCGCGCGGCCCCTGGTCGAGGGACGCGAGAAGACGCTCAAGCTCGCGGATTTCGGTCCCGAAGAAACGCCGCGCAGTTTGCAGCTGTATGGCGTGGATCCTTACTACGTGGGCGAGGCCGTCAAGCGGCTCGTCTCCGAAGGGCGCGTCGATCACATCGACATGAACTTCGGCTGTCCGGTGCGCAAGGTGACGCGCAAGGGCGGAGGCGCAGCTCTGCCGCTCAAACCCAAACTGCTCGCCAATATCGTGCGCGCCGCGGTCACGAGCGCCGAGCACGTACCGGTGACGATCAAGTTTCGACTCGGCATCAATGACGAATATTTGACGTATCATGCCGCGGGCCGCATCGGAGAAGAGGAGGGCTGCAGAGCCGTGGGCCTGCATGCGCGCACCGCCGCTCAGCTCTACGACGGCGAGGCGCGCTGGGAAGCCATCGGCGATCTGAAGCAACGTGTCCGCATCCCGGTACTCGGCAACGGAGACGTCTGGGAGGCAGAAGACGCGCTGCGCATGATGCGCACCACGGGTTGCGACGGCGTGATCGTGGGCCGCGGTTGCCTCGGCAGACCCTGGCTATTTCGCGACCTGGCGGACGTTTTTCAGGGACGCGAGCCCGAGAATCCACCGAACCTCGGCAGCGTGATCGAGATCATGCGCGAGCACGCGCGCTTGCTGAGCGCCTGGCTCGGCGAAGCGCCGGCCATGCGCGCGTTTCGCAAACACGCGAGCTGGTACACCAAAGGTTTTCGCGGCAGCGCGCAGCTCCGCCACGCTTTGATGCGCGTCAGCTCCGAGGCCGAGCTCGAAAGCGTGCTGGGCGAGCTCGACCGCGCAGAGCCGTTCCCTCCCACGGCCATGCGCGTGCCGCGCGGGAAAAGCAGCGGAACCCAGGTCGTCTCGCTTCCGGAGGGGTACCTCGATCAGCTCGACGACGCGACTCCGCCCGAACCAGAAGCCGAAGACGATGAGGTTTCAGGGGGTTAGAAGATCGTAAGCGTGCCAGACCGATTACTGCGTAGCGCCTTTTGCAGGGGACGAATCGGAGTTAAGGTGAACCCACACGGACGGATCTGACAGCAGCAAAGCCCATTCAAGAGGTCATGGCCTGGCGCTGGACGCCTTGCTTTGCACTCGTCGGGGGCACCCTGCTGGTCATTCTGCTCCTGATTTTGCTCGTGCCCACGGACGTGGGCGACGCATCTTCGACTCAGTCGAGCAGCTTGCTCGGGAACATGGCGGCATCCTCGCCGTCAGAAAGTCGCGCGCTCACTTCGACGTTCCCTGCTGCTCGTGAGCCGCAATCGGCGATGACTCGCGACGTCTCGCGGGCGAGCCCCGCGGCGATGCGCGCACAGCTCGCGCCTCCCCCGCAGCCGTACATTCCTCCGCCGCCTCCTCCCGAGCC
>DATHEN010000670.1:0-3589 GCA_035318565.1 Polyangiaceae bacterium | reverse complement strand
GAACAGCACGATCTCGGCGGGGTCGACGAACTCGTAACCCAGCAGCGCGGCCACGATATGACCGTTGACGAACTCGCCGCGGCTCGCGCAATAGTCCGCGCCGGCGCCCTCCGTGATCCGGCTGCAGATCTCGTCCAGGATCTCGCCGATCGGCAGCGTGAGCCCGAGATCCACGACGATCTCGCGATAACGCGCTGCGATCAGGTCGAAGACCTCGCGGAACGCAACGCCGCGCTTGGCGTGCTCGTGGCAGAGGTACAGAAGATCGGTGACCTTCTGATCGCTGCCGCTGCGCTTACCGGGAGCCGAGGGCACCACCCAGCGCCGACCCGGATCGGCCTCGACGATCGCCTTGACCCGCAGCAGCTGCGTCGCGTCCGCGACGCTCGTCCCGCCGAACTTACAGACCTTGAGCTGCATTGAATAACCTCGCCACCGGCGCGTGAGCGAAGCGAACCTCGCGGGTGGGTGGGGCCCCAGCGGCTTTGCCGATGGGGCGGGAGGGGCACGTGCCCTTCCCGATTGGTTAAACCAGCTCGATCAGCGCCATCGGCGCGTTGTCGCCGCGGCGGTTCAGCTCTTTGATGATGCGCGTGTACCCGCCGCCCTTGCCCGCCTTGACGCGGTCGAGGTAGCGCGGCGCAATCTGCTCGAACAGCTTGGTGACGAGGTTGACCTGCTCGATCGTCCCGTCCTTGAGCGTACGGGCAACCTTGAGCGGCAGGTACGCAGCCATCTGGCGCTGCACGTGGAGGCGGCGCGCCACCACGCTGTTCCGCTCGGCCTGCTTGAGCTTCGCCAGGTCGGCGGTGAGCGCATCACCCAGGCGCAGCGCCTTGGTGATCAGCCGCTCGGCCACGCCGCGCAGCTCCTTGGCCTTGGCGTCGGTCGTCTCGATGCGCTCGTGCAGGAACAGATTCGCCGCGAGGTTGCGCATCATGGCGCGGCGATGGGACGAGTTGCGCCCGAACTTTCGACCTGATTTGCGATGACGCATGATCTTCTCTCAATTTTTCTTCGAACCGCTTCTCTTCGAACCGCCCGCTCTTCGAGCTCGCCGCGCGCGGTCCGAAGTGCGGCTCAGCCGCGTCCCTGCTGTGACTTCCAGCGCTCGAGCATGTGCGGCCAGTTGTCGATTCGCATTCCGAGCCCAAGGCCCATGTCGGAGAGGATTTCCTTGATCTCCTTGAGCGACTTGCGGCCGAAGTTCTTGGTCTTCAGCATCTCGCCTTCGCTGCGCTGCACGAGCTCGCCGATCAGATGGATGTTGGCGTTCTGCAGGCAGTTGGCCGAGCGCACCGAGAGCTCGAGCTCTTCCACGCTGCGGAAGAGGTTCTCGTTGAGCGGCTCTTCTTCCTTCTCGTCGCTGCTGAACGATTCGCTCTCTTCCTCGAAGTTGATGAAGATGGAGAGCTGCTCCTTGAGGATCTTGGCGGCGTAGGCGACCGCGTCCGCCGGCGCGACCGCGCCGTTGGTCCAGACCTCGAGCGTGAGCTTGTCGTAGTCGGTCTGCTGGCCGACGCGCGCGTTGGTCACCGTGTAGTTGACCTTGCGGATCGGGGAGAACAGCGAGTCGATCGGGATCGTGCCGATCGGCATCGAAGCTTCCTTGTTGCGATCAGCCGGCACGTAGCCGTGCCCGCTGCCGATCGTCAGCTCTGCAGAGAGCCGGCCGCCCTTGGCCAGGCTGCAGATGAAGTGGTCCTTGTTCAGCACGCGGACGCTGTCGGTCTCGTGGATGTCGCCGGCGCGGATCTCCGCGGGGCCGTCCTTCTCGAGCCGCAGCACCGTGCCGCCGACCGGACCGTCGGCGCGGATCACCACGCCCTTGAGGTTGAGGATGATGTCGGTGACGTCCTCGGTCACGTCCGGAACGGAGGTGAACTCGTGCAGCGCACCTTCCACGCGCAGCGCGGTGATCGCCGTGCCTTGGAGCGAAGAGAGCAGCACGCGCCGCAGCGCGTTGCCGAGCGTGAGGCCGAAGCCGCGCTCGAGCGGCTCGCACACGAACTTCGCGTAGTGGTGCGCTGGGGAGACTTCATCGACGCTGATTGCCTTGGGGCGAATCAGGTCCTTCCAGTTACGGGCGATCAAAGCAGAAGGCGTAGACATGGCTGGTTCGCTCCCTTCGCGGCTCAGCGTGAGTAGAACTCGACGATGAGCTGTTCTTCGATCGGCAGAGTGATGGCTTCGCGGGTAGGCATCATCTTCACGGTGCCAGTGAGATTGTCGCGGTCGAACTCGAGCCAGTCGGGCTGCTCGCGGCGCGCCGAAAGGTCCAGCGCGGCCTGGATCCGGACCAGGGTCTTGCTGGCTTCACGCACGGTGATCTTGTCGCCCGGCTTGAGCAAGAAAGAGGGGATATTGACCGTGCGCCCGTTCACCTGCAGGTGCTTGTGGCGGACGAGCTGGCGCGCGTCGGTGCGGGTGGCGCCGAGGCCGAGGCGGTAGACCGCGCTGTCGAGCCGGCGCTCGAGCACGCTCAGGAGATTGGAGCCGGTCACGCCCTTCTGGCGGTCGGCATGGTCGAAGTAGCCGGAGAACTGGCGCTCGAGCAGACCATAGATGCGGCGCACCTTCTGCTTCTCGCGCATGCGCACCCCGAACTCCGTCACCTTGGAGCGGCGCTGGCCGTGCATGCCTGGCGGATACGGACGGCGGTCGAACGAGCACTTGTCCGTGTAGCAACGCTCTCCCTTGAGGAAGAGCTTCATGTTCTCGCGCCGACAAAGGCGGCAGACAGGACCGATGTAACGTGCCATGGGGTTCTCTTGGTTTCCTGTTCCTGGGAAGCGGCCTGTCGCGTCAGACGCGCCGGCGCTTGGGCGGGCGGCAACCGTTGTGGGGGATGGGGGTGACGTCGCGGATCAGGGTGACGCGCATGCCCACGCTCTGGAACGCGCGCAGCGCGGACTCGCGGCCGGAGCCGGGTCCCTTCACGAAGATCGCGATCGTACGCATGCCGAAGTCGGCCGCCTTGCGGCCTGCGTCTTCGGCGGCCAGCTGGCCGGCGAATGGCGTGCTCTTGCGCGAGCCCTTGAAGCCGCGCGAACCGGAGCTCGACCACGAAACCACGTTGCCCTGAAGGTCCGTGATCGTGACGATCGTGTTGTTGAAGGTCGACTGGATGTGCGCAATGCCGGTCGAGACGTCTTTGCGGACGCGCTTCTTGCCGCCCTTTGAGCCGCCTTTGGGGCCGCCTGCCGGGGGTGTGGATGGTTTCGCCATAATCTTGTTCCTTCGCGCCGCTGTGGATCAGCAGCTCAGGCCGCCGTGGGACGACGCGCCCCCATCACACCCTTGCGCGGGCCTTTGCGCGTGCGCGCGTTGGTGTGCGTGCGCTGACCGCGCACCGGCAAACCACGCCTGTGGCGCAGACCGCGGTAGCAGCCGAGGTCCATCAGACGCTTGATGTTGAGCTGGATCTCGCGGCGCAGGTCGCCTTCGACCTTGTAGCTCGCGTCGATCGCCTCGCGGATGCGCTTGAGCTCGTTGTCGTCGAGCGTGTCCGTGATCTTGTTGGCCGGGATCGAGGCCTTCTCGCAGATCGACTTCGAGACGGAGGGACCGATCCCGTAGATGCTCTGCA
>DATHEN010000669.1:0-2315 GCA_035318565.1 Polyangiaceae bacterium | reverse complement strand
ACGGCGACGTACAAGACGGGCTGGCGGGTCACTGCTACATGGTGGATGGCAACTATGGCACGAACGACAATTGCGTCAGCGGCTTCGCGGACATCAACTGGTGGCCAAACGCGGCCGTACCCTGGTCCGTCGGTAGAACGATCGACTGGCTCAAGACCAAAGTGACTCCTTGAGGCTGGAAACGACGCGAAGAACGGATGCAGCGCTATCGGGGTAACCATGGGGTGACCGACCGCGGAGTGCTTTGCCATGAACGTTCGAGTGGCTGGTTACGCTCGAATCGGCCGTCGCCGGGTTCGCTAATCCGAGCGACTCGTGCCATGCGTGCGATCAGCCAATCTGAGGGAGTCATATGCTTCGAAATAGGAATTCTCTGGCAAGAGCGCTGACGGCGCGGCGCGGCCAGCGCGCCTGTTGAGCGTGTTGCCTTACCCCGGATTCAGCCTCCGACAGAACTCGCGCTACGCGGTCATTCTGTTCGACACGTTGGCCGGCGTCTCCGGGCGCGTCACTCCCGCGCCGCTCCTGAAGCTGCTCCGGAACGGCACGGCAGCGTCTGCAGGCTTGAGCCCTGCGGAGTTCACTCTGCTGCGGAGTCAGCTGCGTGCCGTCCACGCCTACGTGACCCAGCACACGAGCTTTGCCGCCAGCCAAATCGTCGCCTTTGCCGTTTACACCACGCAAAAGCTGACCTCCGAGCTCACCGGATCCGCGCTCAGCGTTGCGCTCATGCCCGACGCCAGCATCGCGCAGCACATGAAAGAGCTCCAGGTAGTCTCTAGCTGCGCTCCGTGCAGTGCAGGAGAGCTCTGCGCCCCCGCGCAGCTCGATGCCACTCTGGACATTCCCAGGTTTCAGACACCGCTGGCGCTGACACTCGAATATGAGACGAATCCTTCTTGCACCAGTGTTCCAGGCAGCTGCGTCACGACTTCCGGCGGAGAGATTGCGCTCGATCCCCTGGGGCTCGCACGGGTGCAAGCCTGGGAATCGAACGTACGCGCGCGAATACTCGTCTCGTGTACGAGCACTCAGCCGCCGGCAGGTTGGCCGATACTGGTGCGAGCGGATGGCACGGGCGCCCCCTTCTCGAACGTGACGTACCTGAAGCTCTGGTTCGACCAAATCGGGCGGCCTTTCAAGCACGCTGCGATCTCGATCGCCCCGTTTCTCACGGGTGAACGCGTGGACGAGACGCTAAGGTCCACGGTCGCAAAATTGGCTGCGCTGGCAGGCACACCCGTGAGGGGCCCGGAGTTCGAAGGACTCTTGAACTACTTCTTTCTCAATCCGGTATTTGCGCGAAACAATCAGATTCAGAGCGCGGTAGAGCAACTCTATCTGAAGCGCGTGATGAAAGTTCTGGGCCACGCAGCCGAGACAGCGGGGATTACTCCCACGAGCATCGGCCAGCCGAGCACGAGCACTCCCTTCAAAACGAACCCGGACCTGGCGACGATTTCAGCGGTTTTCCAAGATTCAAATGGCGGATACGCAGGCCATGTTCACGGAGCCCGGCGCTCCTCCCGCGGCCGTGGCCGGTGCGCTAGCGCCTTGGACGGCCGCGCTCGAGGTGCTCGATCAGGCGCCGATCCCGCTTCCGGTCTCGGGCAATCTGCGGCGCGGCAAGACGGGGGCGTTCCTCTTTTTAACGGGCGGGCACGATTACAACGGTACCACTGGCGAGGCGGCCAAGTTCTTCAGCGACATCGGCACCGGCACCCTCCCCAGCATCGCCGCGCCGGTGCCCGGCGAGTTCCCATTCCTTTGCGGAGAAAGAGTCGAGTGACGCTTCAGATTGGACGTGGCGAGCTCGGCCTACTTGGCTTCTCGGAAATCGCCAATTACCGGCACCCGCGCTCGCATGTTCGCGAAGGCTGCGGTTCTGTCCTTGCACATGAGCGTCTCTTCGAGCGCCGCGGTGGATGCATAGGCGATGGCGCGAACGCCGGTTTTCCAATCGAAGCCGGGCGAACCGCAGTCGAAGAGACTGGGCACCATCCCGAAGTTGCCACCGCACACGCCGCTGGATATCGCTTCCTGTAGGGCGTTCCTGCCCTGCAAATTCGTCTGGCACAGGTCGGTAGGGACCATGTGTCCGCCACCAGTGATGCCGACCACGCGCTTCTTGACGTTGGGCGGACCTGCGGAGAAGCCGTAAGCGTTGATTACGCTGAAGGCGTGCGCCTGGCACACGATGTTTCCGACGCCGAGTCCGAAATCATAGCCGAACACGGTGTCCGCCATTCCAGAGATCAACATGGACGACTTGAGCGACGGGGACGCCAGGGCGGGAGCGGTGCTGGACAATGGAA
>DATHEN010000668.1:0-2101 GCA_035318565.1 Polyangiaceae bacterium | reverse complement strand
TGGGTCACGACGTGCGAGCCGCTCAGCACCACGTCGGTGCCGAGCAGCTGCACTTCGCGGGTGGCGGTCTTCAGATCCGTTCCGAGGGCTCTGCCGAGCACGACGCCCATCAGCGCGGCCACTGCCACGGCCAATAGCGAGATGCCGACGAGCTCCACGCGCAACACAGTGCCGCTCGTGGCACGGAAGCGCACTGTCACCGCGTTCGTCTCGAGCGGCACGACCAGGTCGACGACGTCCGCCGCGTCGCGCTGCAGACGATAGCCCCGCGGTGCGGCGGACGGCTCGGCTCGAAATCCGAGCTCGGCACCCCGGGTCAGAGCTTCGGGCAAGCCGCCACTCGCGAGTACGCCGGGGCCGACATCGAGCACCGCCCGGGCGAAGGCGCGCGCCGTCTGTTCCCGCTGGATCTCGTCCGCGCGGCGCAAATGCGCATTGGTGATGAGCGCGGAGCCGAGCGCCAGGAAGAGCACCGGGGTCGCGATCGCCGCCAGGATCCGCCGCGATACGCGCAGAGCCGGCACACGCGTGCGCTCGGCTTTGTCGAGCACCTCGCGCATCAGCTCGCGTGGAGCCAGCTCGGTGACGTCGCACACCTCCGAGCGCACCAGCACGTAGAACGGCAGCGTGGCCGCGGCCGTGATCACCATGCCGAGCAAGCTGAGGTTGATGGCCGTGATGCGGTCGATCTGGGCCGGCCCGAACCAGCCGAGCGCGGCCAGCCCGAGCAAGTTCGGCAAGAGCCAGCCGAGCGTCAGCCGCCACGGTTCGTCCGCCAGCTCGGCGATCTCGCGCGGCTCGAGCGCGCTCGACCCCAGGGCCAGGCTGCGCAGCAGGAAGCGGTGCCGCTGCATCACCCAGTGCGAGTAGGCGAGAGATACCAAACCGGCGCCACACACCACTGCGAACAGTGCCAGCATGGCCGATTGCTGCGTGCGGCCCTTGATCAGTAGCAGCGCGGGCGCCAGCACGCCCACGAGCGCCGCCGAACCAGCGGAGAACAGCGCGTTGTAGACGAGCACGCGCGAAGCGAGACGAGCGGCCTGGGTCATCCTCCCCCTTGCGCGTGCACGCGGCCCGTGGCCACTCGCTCGCGTGGCTCGAGGCGCACGGGCTCCGGGGGAGGTTCACTCGGAAGTACGATGGTGAAGCGCGAGCCTTTGCCGAGCTGGCTCTCGACTTCGATGAAGCCGCTGTGCATGCCCACCAGACGCCGGGTGATGGCGAGGCCGAGACCCGTTCCCACACGCCGCACGTTCAGGTCGCCGGACTGCCGGTACTCCTCGAAAATCGCGGCGTGATCGTCGGCGGCGATGCCGGGGCCCGTATCCGCCACCACCACGACCGCGAAGTTGTGGCGCTTTTGGACGTGGATGTTCACGCTGCCTTCGGACGTGAACTTCACGGCGTTGCCGACCACGTTGGTCAGAATCTGCCGAACCCGGCGCGGATCGGCCCAGGCCCGCGCCGTCTCCCCCGAAAGCGTCAGCGAAAGCGCCTTGGTTTGCGCCGTGACGCGTGCCTCGCGCGCAACTTCGTGCGCGATGGCGAAGACATCGACGGCGCGCGGGCTGAGCTCGAGCTCCCCGGATTCGAGCGCAGACAGATCGAGGATGTCGCCGATCAGCGCGCGCAGATGTTCACCGCCGCTACGCACCATTTCGAGGTTCTCGCGTGCCTCGTCCGAGAGCGGGCCATCGACTTCTCCGAGCAGCACTTCGGTGAAGCCGAGAATGGCGTTGAGCGGCGTTCTGAGCTCGTGGCTGAGCGCGGCCAAGAACGCGCTGCGATCTCGATCGTACGCGAGAGCCCCGGCGAGATCCTGACGATAGGCGTGCTCGGCGGCCGCGAAGCGCTCCACCAGCACGTTGAAAGAGTTCGTCAGCAGCCCCACTTGATCGATGGCGCGCACCGGAATCGACTTGCCCGCGGGGCTGCCCTCTTCGCTGGCCATCTCGGCTATGCGGTTGCGGACGTACGTGACGTCGGCGTGCACGCCGCGCGCGAGCGCGAACGCGACGAGCGTGGCGATTCCGACGAGAATCGCCGTCAACGCAGCGAGCGAGGTGACGAGCGAGGTGAGGCCCGCAGGGGTGTTCGG
>DATHEN010000667.1:0-2595 GCA_035318565.1 Polyangiaceae bacterium | reverse complement strand
ACCAGGACGAGAGCTGTAGCTTGCTCTTCGCGCAGCGCACGCCGCTGCGCTTCAGCCGGATCGACGAAATTCAGGCGTGCTTCGAGGAGGTGGAGCGAAAGTTCTGGCACATCCCCAGAGACCGTTATGCACTACTCGTGGACGTGCGAAAGGGCCCTGCGAGAAACGACGAAGACTTCGAACACGCGATCGCGCAGCATCGTGGCAAACTGCTGTTCGGCTTCGCGCACAACGCGGCGCTCGTGTCGACTCCGGCAGGGCGCCTGCAGGTTCAGCGCTACGCCAAGACTGACGCACGCGACGTGCTGGTGACTCACGACGCCGTGGAAGCGTTCGCGTACCTCGGCCTCCCCAATCATCCGCTCCCGTCCATCTGAGCTAGCCGGAACGAAGTGCCCATGGCGCATTGACCGCGCGGGTCCGCTGGCGAAGTAGCGCGCTCTGCCATTCGTTTAGCTCCTCACGCCGCGCGCGCTATCGAGCGGCGCTCTGCGCTCCGCTTCATCTACGTTGCGCTCCGCTCTCTGAACGGAGGAGACGTGCATGCGTGCTGCGCTGAGAAACCGAGTGTTACAGATTGTGTCGGCGGCCGTCTTGGCATCGTGCAGCGCGCAGCACCTGCGGTCCTGCAACGACGGCGGTTCGCACGGCCCCGGTGGATCGCCGGACGGCGGTCGGGATGCCGGCCCGGCGCCACTCGAGGTCACCACCCGGGCGGGCGCGGTACGCGGTGCGGTCGATGGAACCACCCGCGCGTTTCTCGGCATTCCCTATGCCGCCCCGCCGGTTGGTCCGAACCGCTGGCGGGCTCCGCAGCCGGTGGAGCCATGGTCCGATGTGCGTGACGCTACGGCGCCGCCGAAATTCTGTCCGCAGCGTGCCACGGGCGTGGGCGCCTATCACGCGCGCTCGGATGAAGACTGCCTCACCGTGAACGTGTGGGCGCCGCTGGCAACGGCGCAGCGGCGCTTGCCGGTGATGGTCTGGATTCACCCCGGCGCGTTCGTATTCGGCAGCGGCGCCGAGGACTTCTACAACGGCAGCAGCCTGGTGAACGCGGGCAACATGCTCGTCGTGACCTTGAACTACCGCCTGGGTGCGCTCGGCTTTCTGGTCCACTCGGCGCTAGACGGCGAATCTGCCGACAATCCCAAGTCCGGAAACTATGGCTTTTTGGATCAGCAGGCGGCCCTGCGCTGGGTGCAGAGCAACATCGCGGCGTTCGGAGGCGATCCCCATGACGTCACGCTATTCTCCGAGTCCGCTGGTGGTCACAGCACGTGCGCGCACCTGATCGCTCCCGGCAGTCGCGGACTCTTCCGGCGCGCCATTTCCGAGAGCGGCATCTGCTCACGCTGGCTGACGCCCGAGATCGACATCGAATACGAACACGGAGACTCGCTCGCCAGCACGCTGGGCTGCACGGACAGCGCCGCTGTTCTTTCCTGCCTGCGCGGCCAATCCCCCGAGGCCATCATCGATGCCTTTCAGGGCTCGCCGCGCGCTCCGGGCGGCATTCTCTTTCAGGGCGCTGCGCTCGCTCAGGGGCGGATTTCTCCGGCCGGTGCGCAGGCGTGGCGTCCGGTGGTCGACGGCCACGTGATCCCCAAGCACTACGATGCCATCGACATCCGCGATACGTATGCACCGTTCGTGATAGGCACGAACGCGGACGAGCACACGCTGTTCGTGTCGCCGCTCCTCGGCGGCGGGGGAGTCACGACCGATGCCGAGCTCGCGGCTGCGTTGAGTAGCGCCTTCGGCGCCGAGGCGCTTCCGGAAGTATTGGCCACATACCCGGCGGAAAACTATGCGAGCTCGAACGAGCGCTTGAACGCCATCGGCAAGGACGCCTTCTTTGCGTGCGCCGCGCGCCGTATCGTGCGCCGCGCCGTACGTTTCGGCCGTAGCGCGTATCTGTACGTGTTCAGTCATCACCCCGAAGGCGCGCTCGATCCGACGTTGGGCGCGTTTCACGCGGCCGAGTTCCCGTTCATCTTCAATCGCAGCATGCCGCTCGTCGCGATTCGCGAAAGCGAGCGACCGCTCGTCGATCTGATGCAAGGCTACTGGACGCGGTTCGCACGCACGGGCAACCCGAACGGCGACAGCAGCGCATTTTGGCCGAAGTACTCGCTGTTCACGGATGAGACTCTGGACATCCATCTACCGGAGCCGAGCGTGAGCGAGAGACACCTGGAAGCACGATGTAACTTCTGGGACAGCCTTCTGGACGAGCAGTAGCGGGCGCACTCCAAGCGGCGCCTCGACGCCAGCCGAAGCTGACGCAAGCGCGTGCTCGCGTCATGCTCCGGTGGCCTATTCTCAGCCGCGATCGAACTTGAACGAGACTCGAACGCGCGCGCGGTACGCAATGACCTTACCGCCTTCGAGCTGCATATCGAGCTCCGCCACTTCTGCGATGCGTAGGTCGCGCAGCGATTGCGACGCGGTCTCTACCGCCGCGTTCGCAGCCTTCTCCCAGGATTCCGTGCTCGTTCCGACCAGCTCGATGATCTTGTAGACGCTCTCAGCCATGACGCCCTCCTTGTTGGGCACCGCCACGCTTGCACGCTGCGCCACGCGAGTCGAGCG
>DATHEN010000666.1:0-3326 GCA_035318565.1 Polyangiaceae bacterium | reverse complement strand
CTGGGCCGATCGCCGTCAGGGAGCCATGTTGCAGGATCGTGTGGGGCCGAACCGCGCAGTGGTGTGGCTGCCGCGCTGGCTCGCTCAGGGGCTGGCGTTGATTCCGGCGTTGCTGGTCTCCGCGGCCGTATTGGGCTGGGTCGCAACCACCGATGTGCACGGGATGGAGCGCACCAACCGCGCCATCCTCTTCAGCCAGCTCGCTATTCTGATGACCTGGCTCACCGGCTTGGTGATCGCCGCGCGCGTGCAGCGCCGAGGCGCGAAGAGCAGCTTCGACGTGTTCATTCGCTCGGTCGGCGATCCACGCAAGTTCTTCTTCACGGGTCTGTTCGCCCACACCTTCACGCTTTTGCTCGTGGCGCTGTTCCGCGACAGCCCGGGTTTCGAGTTGATCCGCGACTTTTTCTACGGCGGCGGAGCCGGCGTGCTCGTGTTCGCGGTTCTGTTCGGCGCGGCTTACGCGGTGTGGAGCTTGCGCAAGGAAGAGCGCATCGGCCTGCGTCTCGCCGGGCTGCTGCACCCGGCGGCGGACGGTCTGAAAACGCTCTTCAAAGAGGACTTCATCCCGCCGAACGCCGACCGCTTTTTGCACTCACTGGCGCCGTTGATCTCGTTCTTCCCGGCGCTCGTCGTGCTCGCCGTCGTGCCGTTCGGGGACACGCTGTGCTTCGGTCTCAAGGACGGCACGCTCGATTTGACGCAGCTGCAGCGCATGGTGCCGCGCGAAGGCGTCTGTGCCGACGCGCCCGTGCGCTTGCAAGTGCTGAACTTGAACGTCGGTATCCTGTACTTCTTCGCGCTGGCCGGCACGGGCATCGTGGGTGCGGCGCTCGCCGGTTGGGCCAGCGACAACAAGTTCAGCCTCATGGGCGGCCTGCGCGCGGCCAGTCAGATGGTTTCCTACGAGGTCACCATGGGTCTGACCGTGGTCGGCGCGTTGATGGTGTACGGAACCCTGCGCCTCGACGAGATGGTCCGCTGGCAGGCGGAAAACACTTGGGGGATCTTCGTGCAACCCCTGGCATTCTTTCTGTTTTTTGCCGCGGCCGTCGCGGAGTCGAAGCGCATTCCCTTCGATCTTCCCGAGGGTGAGAGCGAGCTCGTCGCCGGCTATTACACCGAATATTCAGGCATGAAGTTCGCGATGTTCTTCTTCGCCGAATACGTGGCCGTGGTCACGTCCAGCGCGCTCATGGTGGCGCTCTTCTTCGGCGGCTGGCACCTGCCGTTCGTGTTCCGGGACGGCATCAACATCGCCTTCGGTGACAACGCTATCTTCTATCAGCCGCTCTCGCACGGCCTGGTCGTGCTGCTCGGGTTTTTGGCCTTCATTTTCAAGACACTCGGACTCTGCTTCGTGCAGCTCACGATCCGCTGGACGTTACCGCGCTTCCGTTACGATCAGCTGATGCGGCTCGGCTGGCGCAAGCTCCTGCCGGTGTCGCTCGTGAACATCCTGGTCACCGGCGCGGTGATCCTGGCGATCCAGTCGGCGGGGCCGAGCGTGATGAACGCGCTGCGCTTCCTCGGGGACGTCAGCATGGGCCTGATCGCCGTGGCCGGCGCGGTGGGATTGATAGCGTTCGTATCTTTCGTGGTGCAGCCGCCCAAGAAGCGGCGCCTGATGGCCACGAGCTCCGCCAAATTCGCGGCCGCGCTTGGCGGCACTCGCACCGCACGCATGGAGGCGTAATCGTCGATGACTCAAGCGCTCGGCCCCAAGAAAATCGTCGGCAAGCCCGTGGCACGGCCGCAGCGGACTGCGGCGGTGCAAGCCTACATTCCCGAAATCACGCGCGGCCTCGGCATCACCATGAGTCACTTCTTCAAGAACACGAAGGAGATGGTGCTCGGCCAGCGCAATGATCCGACGCTCGAAGCGGTGGAAGAAGGCATCAACACGGTGAGCTACCCCGAGCAGCGGCGCCCCTATCCGGAGCGCTTCCGGGGCTTGCACCGGCTCACTCACCGCGAAGACGGCTCGCCGCGTTGCGTGGCGTGCCTGTGCTGCTCCACGGCTTGTCCCGCGCAGTGCATCCACATCGAAGCAGCGGAGTACCCGGAAGGGGATCCGCGCCGCGGTTACGAACGCTATCCGGCGCGCTTCGTGATCGACGAGCTACGCTGCGTGTTTTGCGGCTTCTGCGTCGAGGCCTGTCCGTGCGACGCGATCCGCATGGATACGGGTATTCACCCCCCGCCCTACGATTCGCGCGAGCAGTTCATCTTCGAGAAAGACCTGCTCATGACCTTTCCGGGCCGCGATGGCAGCTTCCAGACCGAGAACCCGCGCCACGAGCCGGGCGAAACCTCACACCCCGGTTTGACGCGCGGAAAGCATTGAACGCCGGTCCATTTTTCGATCCGCAGGTAGCAGGCACGTGACCGCGTACGAAGCTGTAATCGGGCTCGAAGTTCATGCTCAGCTGCTCACGAAGAGCAAGCTGTTCTGCCCCTGTTCCACGCAGTACGGCGGCTCGCCGAACAGCAACGTGTGCGCGGTTTGTCTGGGACTTCCCGGCTCGCTGCCGGTGCTCAATCGGGATGCCGTGGAGATGGCGGTACGCGCGGCGCTGGCGCTCGGCTGCACGCTGCACCCGAGCAGCATCTTCGCGCGCAAGAACTACTTTTACCCGGACCTGCCCAAGGGCTACCAGATCAGCCAGTACGAGCAGCCGTTCTCCACGAAGGGCTACTTGGAGGTCGAGTTTCCGAACGGCGTGCAACGCGTGGGTATCACGCGGGTGCACATGGAAGAGGACGCCGGCAAGAACGTGCACGGCGTGGGCGGGGACTCGCTGGTCGATCTCAACCGCGCCGGCGTGCCGCTCATCGAAATCGTGGGCGACCCCGACCTGAGATCCAGCGCCGAAGCGGCTGCTTACTTGAAGGCGCTCCGGGACGTCCTAGTGTTCATGGGCGTGAACGACGGCAACCTCGAAGAGGGGAGCTTTCGCTGCGACGCGAACGTGTCGATTCGCCCGCGCGGCAGCCAGACGTTCGGCACGCGCTGCGAGCTCAAGAACCTCAACTCCTTTCGCTTCGTGCAGCGCGCGATCGACGCGGAAATCACCCGGCAAACCGCGGTGGTCGAGGCGGGCGGCCGCATCACCCAGGAGACGCGCGCCTTCGATCCCGACACCGGACTCACCCGCGCCTTGCGCTCGAAGGAAGACGCGCACGATTACCGCTACTTCCCCGAGCCCGACTTGCCGCCGCTCGCCCTGGACGACGCGCTCGTCGAAGCGCAGCGCGAGCGAGTCGGCGAGCTGCCGCTGGCGCTGCGAAATCGCTGGGTGAACGAGCTCGGCATCACGCCGCAG
>DATHEN010000665.1:0-5210 GCA_035318565.1 Polyangiaceae bacterium | reverse complement strand
CCGGCTCCTTGCTACACGTACTCGACGTCAGCGGGCGATCCGGCGTCCGTTGCCGGCATCCGCGTGTGTAACTGCGCGGAGACTCTCAACCAGGACGGCCTGTACGGCTTCAATATCGCCGAGCTGTGTCAGGCTCCTTACGCCCAGGTGGGTGCGACCCAGCGCTTCGACTGCGTCAACTCGCGCACCAACAACGGCGTGTTCGCGGTCGACGTGATCAGCGACGACGGCCGTATCTACAACACGGGTGTGCCGCGCCACGGGGACGGCACCTTGACCGTGCTCGATGCCCCGGCTTCCTGGCACTTGCCGACGGCCAACACCGCCGCTTGCGCCGAGGACGCCACCGAGCAAATCGCGAGCCTGGCTCGTGACAGCCGCTGCGCCACGGGCAAGATGATCGGCTACGCGGGCAGCATCACGCTGACGGGTGGTCGTACGGTCGCCGTCCAGGGCGCGACCGGTGGTCCGCTCTGCGGCGGCACGGGTTACGCCATGCGGCGCAATCTGTACGTCTGCAGCCTGAACTTCGGCGCGACCAGCGGTTCGCAGGCATCGTTGATCAACTACATCAGCAATCCTTCGAACCTCGCCGCGGTCAATGCGGTGAGCACCGCCGAAGGCTTCATCCCGGTCACGTCCGTCACGACTCAGCTCTGCCAGTGACGACGAGCTCCGCCGGCTGACGGCAGAGCGACTCTCTTCGCGAGAAACGCCGAGGGCGCATTCCAAGGAACGCGCCCTCGCTCTATTTGAGCGCGAGCAAAGCTGCAGACGACGTGCTCCGCGACGCTCGCTTGGCGCGAATACATCGCGGAATTGTAACTTCACCGGCCCGCGTCATCGAGTACGAAGCGCTGGATCGCAAGCGCGTGGACCCCGAGTTCGTGCGTCCTCGGCGTGCTCGAATCGAGACGTTTTGGTGAAGTGGATGCAGCGACTATTTACAGCGTGGTGGGCATTGGGTGCCGCGCTGGCTCTGATCACGGGCTGTTACGCCGAGCCGGACGAAGATGTGCGGGGCCGGCCCGATAGTGGTGCGCCGCACGATCCGGGCGACGCCGGGCCCGACGCGCAGGTGAGCAAAATTCAGTGTGATACGGCGCGCTCGGGTGGGCCGCTACCGGCCCGCTCTGCCGTAATGTCGAGCTCCGCGCAGGTCGGCTCGCGGCTGGTGTTCACTCGAGACCTCTTCGACATGTTCGCCTCCTACTGCGGCGCCTGCCACGTCTCCGGCACCCGGCCGGGTGCGTTCGGAGGCGAGCGCATCACCTTCGCGAACTTCTCGAGCAAGCTGACCGAGAGCGTGGTCTCGCGGATTCGCACGGATGATCCACGAGAGATGATGCCGCCGCCGGAGGTTGGCGGATTGGCCTTTAGCCAGCGCTCGGAGGACGACCCGGTGCGTGAGCTGGTAGCGCTGATCGAAGCGTGGATCGCGGCCGGTAAGCCCGCCGAGTCGTTCGAGCGGGAGAGCAGTGCCGGCGGCAACGATGGACGCCCGTATCTCTTTCCGAGCTCGCTCGGGGAGTCGCTCACGAACATCGGTAATTGCGTGCCCGAGGCTCTGAAGAGCGAGACACAGCGTGTCACCGATCTCGATCAGCTGTTTGCCGCCGTGCAAAGTGTCGACGATCTGCCTTCTCAGCTCGAGGATACCGACCTCTTCACGTTCGACTCCGCCGAGTTGGCGCAGCACGGCATCGTCGCCTTCGCTCCGGCCTATCCGCTCTGGTCGGATGACGCCGGCAAGCTGCGCCACGTGCGCGTACCGCGCGGGCAGTCCATTCGTTACGACGCAGCGACCCGCGAATTTCAAATTCCGCCGAATACCCGCTTTTACAAGACCTTTTTGAAGAAGGTCATCGATGCTAGCGGTCGCGAAAGTTATCGCAAGATCGAAACGCGCTTGATTGTTTCCCGGCCCGACGATTGCAGCCGCCAGCCGTGTGAGATGCGCGCCATCACGGCAGCCTACGAGTGGGATCGTGACGACGAGGCCAAGGGTGCGCGGCTCGTCACGCAACCGCTGCGCGACGGTACTCCCTTCACCGATCGCGTTTTCACGTACGTGACCGACGAAATGAAAGAGGCCGAGCTGCGCCGAGACGGCCGCTCGCCGAGCGCCGACGAGTTCGCGCAAATCACTCGGCACTATGCAATTCCCGGTAGCCAGCGCTGCCGCGAATGTCACATGGGCAGCTCCAGCAAGAGCGGCGTCTTGGGTTTCACACCCTTGCAGATTCGCCGCTGGCCGTACGTGGCCGAGCCGGATCCATTCGTGCCGGGCATCCAGCTCCAGGGGTACGGCATCCTCGAAGAGCATGCCCCGGGGCCCGACGAGCTGACGCAGCTGTCGCGCTTCATCGAATACGGCTTGGTCACGGGTCTGAGCAGCCAGGACGACGTCGTATCGCTCCGCGACTCGCAGGACGAGCTGCCGCGTAACGGCTTCGAGCTCATCGCGCAAGGCTACATGCTGGGCAACTGCGCGCACTGCCACAACCCGCGCGGCTTCCCGTCAATCGAAAACCCGGAGCTCGCCCCGGTGCTCGATTTCTATCCGGATCGCGACGGCGGGATTTTTGGCTTCCCGCTCGAACGCACGAGCCCGCGCATTCGGCGCGGCTTGCTCCAGAACGTGGAGATTCCCTACATCACGCCGTCGTTGTTCGATCACCGCTACACGGCCGGCGCCTCCGGCATCCCCAAGAAGCACTACGCCGCGCTGGAGCCGCCCACGCGACGCGCGGTGCCCGCGCCCTGGCGCAGCTTCATCTATCGCAACGTGGACAGCCCATTCACGTACAGCGAGGACTACGCGATCTTCCCGCACATGCCGCGCAGCACCGCCGGCTTCGATTGCAATGCGCCGCGCGTCCTGGCCGACTGGATGGTGAGCTTGCCGGCGAAGCTGAAGCCTGACGTGGCGACCGTACCCGCGGAAATTGCCGAGGCGCAGCCGTACGTGGGAGTCAGTCGAGAAAGCCTCGACTATGCCGCGGCCGTATCCGCGGCGCGCGTGCGGCACCGAGCGTACCGTGAAGGAAGCCGTCACGGCTATTGCCCGGATACGTCGGACATTCAGGATCCGGACGTGCTCGCGGGTATTCGCGATGTGCCGGATGACGCGCTCGGGCAGGAGCTGCCGGGTTGGGTGTCCGGGTTGCCGCGTTTCAAGGACGGCGTGCCGGATCGCTCGCATTGGGTCGTGTCCGACATGACGGATCTTCCTCCGCCCTGGGTACCGCGGCGCTCGGATTGGGAAGCGGTGTTACTCGGCGATCCGAGCAGCGTGCCCGGAATCGACGCGGACGAGCGGCGCGTGCTCGAAATCTTGAAAGCCGACAACGTGCGGATCACCCCTGAGTTCCGGCAGTTCGCTTTGAAGGAGGTTCCGTACGGTTTCTGGGAGAAGAAGCCGCGCTGCTCCGCAATCCTCGAGCAGCGACCCACTCTGCTCTCGCTACTCGAAACCGGTAATCCTCCGCAATGGAGCGGTTCGCCGCCGCCGGACTGGCTGGTGCGCGTCACGCGCGCTGGAAGCAGCGCCACGCGAAACGATCTGACGCGAGCCGAGCTGCGCGAGCCGGCGTATGCGTCTTCGCCGGGAGCGGCGGTATTCAACGCGGTTTGCCGCAATTGTCACGGGGTCGAGGCCGACGGCGACAGTCTGAATGCGACGACCATCGAAAACATTACCGGCGGCAAGACGCGTGTCGCCAATCTGCGCGACGGAATCCTGGGCCCCCCGCAGAATCCCGGAAGCAATCGCGAGCAAGTGTTCGGTAACAAGGCGGCAGGACTCTCGGCGGATGACGTGGCGGGTCGCTACCTGGTTTGGATGGCGCTCGGCGGGACGGAAGCCAGCATCCCGCCGGCCGTAGTCAATTCGATTGGACAAGGCTCCGTGCTCGGTGAGCACCGCGACATGCCCGACGCCACGCTCACCCCGAACATGCTCGAGGTCGCGCGCCTGCTGTGTCGTGCTTCGGTCGGACAGTGGCAAAACTTCGACGCACTCTACGGCCCGACTTACCTGCTCGAAGGCGGACGCGCGAAAGACACGCCGTTGATCCCGACGAACGGCGATCAAGCCATGTGGCAGCGCCTGTGCTCCGCCGGGCGACGGCCTCCGATTCGCGCGCTCGAGGCCAAGCCTGACGAGGACGCATTCGGCTCCGACGACTTCCTCGTCGCCGAGTTCCCGCGCAATCAAAGCGGTGATTTGATTGACCACATTCCCGAGTTGCTCGACCCGGATGCGTACGGCGACGGCCTCGTGATCACGCTGTCCGAGACGTCTTATGCGCTGTCGGCGACGCCGCAAGATGGCGACAAGCCCGGCGTGCGACGGCCCGTGATCAAACCCGCCCGCGCACTCGATAGCCTGCGTGAGCCGATCGCCTGGTGCATCCGCAAGCCCGAGTTCGCGGACTACGAGCTCGTGGGGAACGCAGAGGAGCGCTACGCGCACGACCTTTCACTGGTCGAGAAATTCGTCACGGACAACGCCATCGATGGGCAGCCGCTGCCGTTCTGCGTCGTGCCAGCCGAGAGCCCGCGCTGGACGGACGAACAACTACGCCGCTGGGCGCTGCGCGGTGCCATGAACGCGGGGCTCGCGGTGTTTCTATACCTCGACCAAGTCGCCAGGCGTCAGATCCAGCCCACGTTGCAATGGAACGAATGCGACAAGCTGTTGCCAGTTCCGTAGTCAACCCAATCGACAGGGAGCACCACTTCGATGTCAATTCGATTTCGTGACGAGTATGAGCCTGTCCAGCGCCTGCAGGGCCAGCGCTGGTGCGTCGCGCTCGTCGTGCTCGTTTCTTACGCGTTGGTCGCGTCGCTGGCTCGTGCCGAAGCGCCACCCGAGGCCGCGGAAGGTAAGGCCGCGCCGGCCGCGACGCGTGCTGTGGACGGCATGACCACGACTCATTCGCACGACCCGAAAGTGCTCGGATTTACTCCGCTGCCCGGCATCAGTCCCTGGCCGATCAATCCGGACGATCCGCTGAGCTCGATCCCGAGCGCGGAGGAGCTGACGAAGAACGCACTCGGCTTCGGTTATCTGCTCCAGGATCTGAGCGTCGAAGCCGACAAGGCTATCGCTGCGAAGAACTACGCTCGCGCCGAGAAATTCTTCCTCGCGCTTGCCAAAGCCGTGCCCACGCGCGCCACGGCGTTTGCCAAGCTGTGCGCCATGT
>DATHEN010000664.1:0-5533 GCA_035318565.1 Polyangiaceae bacterium | reverse complement strand
CGCTGCATCCGGACGATTACGTGCTCGACCTGACCGATCTCGCGCCGGGCGCGGTGTGCACGGCCATCACGAAGCAAGCGAGCGCGCTGCGCAACCCGCCGATGACCGTGGACCAGGTTCTCGACCTCCTGCGAGCGCTGGGCTTGGTCGGGAGCGTCGCAAGGTTGCGCTCCCTGCTGGCGTAGCTTAATCAAGATCGAAGCGCGCTATCAGCGGAACTTCAAGGATGTCCTGCTTGGGAACGACACATGACATAGACGAACGCGCCGTCGCGGCCCCGCAAGTAGGCATTAGCCCTAGCCTCCGGAAATGACGCCCGAGCAGCAACGCGAAGTCTGGGAAATCCTCGATCGCGAGTACCTGGCCCTGGTGGCGCGCAAGGGGCCCGAACCGATATTCGCCACCATCAGCGGCGCCCATCTTTACGGCTTCGCCTCGCCCGATAGCGATGTCGACCTGCGCGGCGCGTTCATGCTGACAGTGCGTGAGATGCTCGGGCTCCACCCGCCCGACGAGACGATCACCGTCGAGGACAAGGCTATCATCGACCTCGACTGGGTGGCGCACGACATCCGTAAGTTCGCTCGACTGATGACCAACCACAACGGCTACGTCCTTGAGCAGCTCTTCTCGCCTCTCGTCGTGCTCTCGACACCGGCGCACCAAGAGCTGATTGAGCTCGGCAAGGGGTGCGTAACCAAACCCACCGTACGGCACTACCAGGGCTTCGCTCGAGGCCGGCGAAAGCGCCTCGCGGAGCCCAACCCCACGGTCAAGCACTTGCTCTACGCCTACCGCGTCCTGCTCTCGGGCATTCACCTGATGCAGACCGGTGAGGTCGTCGCGAACATCCAGGTTCTGAACGAGCGATTTCGCTTCGAGGAAATCGACGAGCTGGTTGCTCGCAAACGGGCCGGCGCAGAAAAGATGGCGCTGGACGAACACGACCTCAACCAACATGGAGCGCTGCTCGATCGCCTGGAAGCGAAGCTCGCGGAGGCACACGACGCGAGCCAGTTGCCCGACGAGCCGACCTCTACGGCTGCACTGCACGATTTCGTGGTGCGGCTCCGGCTCGATGCCGCACGTCCCGGGGCAGCCTGATGTTTCCGCTCGAACGGCACACCATCTTCCTGACGCTCGCCGGCAGCCAGGCACATGGCACTGCGCGCGATGGATCGGACGTCGATCTTCGAGGTGTGTGCGTTGCCCCGCTCTCGGTTAGGCTGTCGCTCTTCCGCACGTTCGAACAGTACGAGGGCACAGTACCGGAACGACTCGCCGAGACCGTGCTTGCGCGAATCGAGGCCGATCCGACCGCCTCGCGGGCTCTCGGCGTCAAAACAGAGTGCGTCGTCTTCGACTTGTCAAAGTTCGTGGGACTCTGCGCGGCCGCGAACCCGAACGCCCTGGAGATCTTGTTCGCGGACGAGCGTGACTGGATCCTGGAAACGCCAGCGTGGCGGCGCCTGCACGAAGAGCGTTACCGGTTCCTGACCAAGAAGGTGCAGCAGACCTTCCACGGTTACGCGATGGCGCAGCTCAAGAAGATCAAGACGCATCGCTCCTGGCTGCTGAACCCGCCAGCGAAGAAGCCCTCGCGCGGAGACTTCGGGCTGCCCTCTGCAGGCGGCACCCTCAGTCGCGACGATCAGAACCGTATCGAGCAGAGCATCGCCGACAAGATCCGCAGCTACGGCGTCGACGACATCGAGATGCCGAAGCCCGCGCGCATCGCCGTCCAAGAACGCGTCGACGCCTTCTACCGCGACGTGCTGTCCGCGTCCGACGAGGAACTCGGCGAGCGCATGCGCGCCGTCGCCACCGACGCGCTCCAGTTGCCGTCCGATGTCGTCGCCGCGCTGAACGCCGAGAAGAAGTACCGGGCCGCGATGAAACATTGGGACTCGTACCAAGCCTGGAAGAGCCACCGAAACCCCGCGCGCGCCGAGCTCGAACGCAAGCATGGCTACGACACCAAGCACGCCTTGCACCTGATTCGCCTCATGCGCATGGGCCTCGAGGCCCTCGAAACGGGAAACCTCCTTGTGCGCCGTGACGACGCCGCCGAACTCTCGGCGATCCGCGATGGCGCGCTGTCGTTTGATGAGCTGCTCGCACAGGCGGACGCACTACATTCCAGAATGGAAGCGGCTGCTCAGACTTCAGCCCTCCCCAGCAACGTAGAAACGACCAGTGTAGACGCGCTGGTTCATGCTCTCGAGACGAGCGCATGGGGGAACGATGGAGCGGCGGGTGTCTAACACTCGGAGAGAACAACTGCGCCAAGGTCGCGGGGCTGGCTTCCTCGCAGCCCTCAACGCCGGGCGCAGTGCGTCGTTCGACCTGCTGGATTGCGTGTTGCACGACCCACGATGGGACCGCCAGGTCGAGGCACGCGACACCTTCTATGCGCAGCTGATGATCGCTACAGGCACGAACATCGACGCGTTGGGGCGATACATCGCGCAGGCAAGGCACGAGGCGGACGAGTCGGACTATTGGCTGCCAATGGGTGTGCTCGCGGAGATGAGTCGCCGAGGTGCACTCGCGGCCCGCGATACCATGGCGGAAGCCGTTAAGAATGGTTCGCGGTGGCGCGCCTGCCTCGATGCCCTCGAAGCGGCGGGGGGCGCCGATCTGCTCGGTCAGATCGTCAGCGCTGAAACCGTGCAGGCACTCGTCGCCCGCGTGGCCATCGACGACATCGCCGACGCGGTGACCGTCGTCGGCGCCCCCTGGGAGCGTTGGGCCGAACGAGTGCCCGCTCTGCGATTTGTGGTGAGGAATGGAGCGGGGGGCATCCGAGAATCGCGAGCCATGTCGGGCCCGGTTGCATGGACAGCCTCTCGGATCCGAAAGCCGGAAATGCCGGGCGACCTGACAGGCCTCTCCACGAAGTCACTCCTAGCGCGCTGCTCCACTCCGGGCGCGGTCTCGGAGCTGTCGTACGAGCTTGCTCGACGAACCGACTCCGAGACACGCCGGCTCCTAGCGAGTACTGCGGAGCTGGGCGGCGCCGAGGAACGGCACGTTGCGCTCCGAGCGCTCGGCAAGCAGGGTTCCACCAATTTTGTCGCTGCCGCCGAGGAGTTTCTGCGCAAGGAGTCCACCCTCCCGTCATCGGAGCGACGCGAGCATCGCTTGCGGCAAGGCTTCTTGCGCTACCTCGAAGAGCTTCCGCCCGCCGTTACGCTGCCCCTTGCTCGGCGCTGGTTCTGCGAGTCCTGGCCCCTGTCACTCGCGGCCGAGCACGTCCTCGCTCGGTATGCCACTCCCGACGACCGCCCGATGCTCGAAGACGCGGGCGACGCTGCCCTGGCGAGCTCCGACATGTATCGCCTCTGCTCGATCGTGGATGCGATCGGCGCGGCTGGCCCCGACGACTCGCTGCGATTCCTCAGCGAGGTCTACGAGCAAGCGCCCTATTCTTACGCGCGCCGCAGGGTCGTCAGCGCGATGAGCCGCTGCAGTCTCGTTGGCGCCACCGAGAGCTACCTTACGGAGGCGCTCTGGGACTGTGAGCCCGAGTCGCGCGAACTGGCTTGCCGAGCAGCGGGCCAGGCAATGGGCGTCCCACTCGCGCGAATCAACGAAATGGCGAGCGATGTCTACGAATCCGATCGCGTACGCGAGGCAGCTCGAAGTGTTGTGGCGAACAAGTGAAAGGCGGGAGCAATGGGCAACTACGGCACCGGGTCGATCACGTTCGAGGGAGGCGAGTGGCGTATTGGGTCTCCTGCACACGACGAAGCAATCGTTGCGGCGAGCGGCTCAAGCAACGGGCCCAAAACGTGCCCAAACATGTGCCCAGCGCGACTCGACGCAGTCAGGGCAACTATCTGAAACCCTTGGCTCCGGAGGTAGGACTCGAACCTACGACCAATCGGTTAACAGCCGATCGCTCTACCACTGAGCTACTCCGGAATGGGTGGCGAAAGATATCCGTGGGGTCCGGGGTGTCAAGGCAGGCGGGCGAGACGTTTCGGCGACTTGGCCGATCGGGCGGGCCGTGTGCCCTTCCCGGCCATCCCGTTTACTCGAGGCGCTGGATGATGTGGAAGCCCATGGCGGTTTCGACGACTTGGCTTTGGCCGCCGGGAGGAAGCGAGAAGAGCTTGGTGTCGTAGGCGGGAGCGAGCTGGCCACGCGCGAGCAGTCCGACGTCGCCGCCGCGCTCGGCCGAGCCGTCCTCGGACTTGGCTTTGGCGAGCTCGGCGAAGTCGGCGCCGTCGCGCAGCTCCGCGAGCACCTGGGTCGCCAGCGCTTTGGCTTCGTCCTTGGTGCGCGTGATGCTGTCGGGGGCGCGCTCTGCGCCTTTGTAGCGGATTAGGATGTGGCGAGAGCGTGCCTTCTCGATCGGGCAGCGCTGCAGCACGACGTAACCGTAAGGCGCCTCGATCGGCGCGTCGGCGAGCGCGCCGACGGCCATGCCGTACACGGCATCGCGCACCGCAGCGTGCATGGCGGGCCACTCGGAACGCTTGAACGTGCCGAGGTAACCTTCGCGGGCGCCGCTGGTCGGGGCGTCGGAGTGGCCGCGGGCCAGCGTGCCGAAGTGGCTGCCGGACTTGAGCTTCTCGAGCATCTCGCGGGCTTCGATCTCGGCTCGCGCCTTGTCGCGGGTCACGCCTTTGGCGGGCGGCTCGGCGCCCTTGTACGCAACGACCACGACGCGCGCGCACGCTTCCTCCGCGTCGCCCGTGGCGGGCGGCGCAGCGGCGGGGTCGGTCGGCGCGGCGGCACCGGGCGGCGCGTTGGGCTGAGCGGGAGCCGCGGCGGCAGACGGAGCCGGCGGTACGGCGGTCGGCTCTCGCGCAGGGGTGGGGCCCGATGGCTCGGACGATTTACCGGAGCATGCGAGCAGCTCGAGCCCGCCGAAAACGAGCATCCAACGAACGATCGACTGAGACATGACCGTGGATTCAACCTCAAACCGGGCATCGCCGTCTCCCGCGTTTTTGTTTTTCTGCACCGGCGACGAGCGCCGGCGGGTTTGAAACTTGCCCCAGTGAAGAGGTAGAACGCTCGGCCATGGACAAGGGCAAAGCATCCGTACGCGTCGGCATCTTGACCGGAAGCCCCAGCGACCTCGAGGTCGTGAAGAAGGCTCAAGAGGTACTCGAACAGCTCGGCGTGGGCTGCGAGCTGAAGGTGCTGTCGGCGCATCGCACGCCCGAGCGCGTACAGAAGTACGTGAGCGAGGCGCCCGGCCGCGGCATCGAGGTGTTGATCGCGTGCGCCGGCCTGGCCGCGCATCTCGCCGGCGTGGTCGCCGCTCACACGCTCTTGCCGGTGATCGGCGTGCCGCTGGCCTCGGGCGCATTGCAGGGCGTCGACGCGCTGCTCGCCACCGTCCAGATGCCGCCCGGCATCCCCGTCGCGACCGTCGGCATCGACGGCGCCAAGAACGCCGGCTACTTCGCCGCGCGCATCCTGGCGCTACACGATCCCGCGCTCAAAAAAGCACTCGACGCCGACCTAGCCGAGCAACGCAAGCGCTACGACACCGTCTGAGCGCGAGCAAAGCGAG
>DATHEN010000663.1:0-7630 GCA_035318565.1 Polyangiaceae bacterium | reverse complement strand
CGCGATCCACGGCCGCAATCGCTTCGTCATCGCCGGCAGACAGGTACGTGGCGCGCGCGGAGTCCATGAGTGACGCATGCTCGGGACCCACGCCGGGATAGTCGAGCCCCGCGCTGATCGAATGCGCCTCGAGAATCTGACCGTTGTCGTCGGACAGCACCAAGGTGCGGGCGCCGTGCAGCACGCCGATGCGTCCAGCCGTCAGCGTCGCCGCGTGCCTACCGCTCGTGATCCCCTCGCCCGCCGCTTCCACGCCGTACAGCGAGACCGCTTCGTCGATGAACGCGCGGAACATGCCGATGGCATTCGAGCCGCCGCCGACGCAAGCCACCACGGCGTCCGGGAGAGTTCGTGTCCGTTCGCGAAACTGCTCCTTGGCTTCGTCGCCTATCACGCGCTGCAGCTCGGACACGAGCAGCGGGTACGGGTGGGGCCCGGCTGCCGATCCCACGCAGTAGTGTGTTCCGCGGACGTTCGTCACCCAGTCGCGCAGCGCCTCGTTCATGGCGTCTTTCAAGGTGCGCGAGCCGGATGTCACCGAGATCACCTTGGCGCCCAGCATCTGCATGCGCGCCACGTTCGGAGCCTGACGCGCCACGTCGAGCTCTCCCATGTACACCTCACACGGCAGTCCCATCATGGCCGCGGCCGTCGCCGTGGCCACGCCGTGCTGACCAGCGCCCGTCTCGGCGATGATCCGCGTCTTGCCGAGCTTCTTGGCGAGCAGGACCTGTCCGAGCGCGTTGTTGATCTTGTGAGCGCCCGTGTGACAGAGGTCTTCGCGTTTCAGCCACAGCTCTCCGAGCTCGCTGCCAGCCGGATCGAGCGCCGCAGCGAGGCGCTGAGCGTTGTAGAGCGGCGTGGGACGCCCCACGTAGTCTTTCAGCAGCGCGCGCCACTCGCGCTGGAACGGTTCCCCGAGCACGTGCTCGTGAAAGGCCTGTTCCAACTCCTGGAGCGCCGGAACCAGCGTTTCAGCGACGAATCGCCCGCCGAACTTGCCGTAGTAACCTCGAGCATCTGCAGTCAGCGCCATGGCATTGCCGTGGTTCGTACTCCAAGAACGCTCACTCGCCCAGGGGTGCGAAAATCTCAGCTCAAATGAGCCGTGACTCTGCCGCGTGCATGGGCACGGGCACGTTTACGGGGGAGTCGGAGCCGGCGCGACCCGCTCCAAACCGCACACCAGCACGGGAGCGTCGAAGTACGCCTGGAAGTGGTCCTCCTCACCGCGCTGTTCCCTGAATTCGCGCGCGTAGGCCAGCCTTCCCCCCTGCCAGTTCGGCGCACGCAAGCGAACGTCGTAGAGAAGCGGGTCGCTGGCATCGCTTTGTGCCTGAAACACCCACTCGCCGCCTTGTTCGAAAGCGTTACTGATCACCAGCGAGTCGTAGCCCTGGCGCCGCAGGACGAGCACCCAGTGCCCCGGCTGAAATTCCACCAGACGCACACTGAGCTCGAGCTCCGCGGACCCACCGCGCGCGTCCTTACAACCGCGCGCGCTGTACTCGGCTTCCAGGCGGCCCGCGGGCTCCGCGCTGCTGCGTGCGATTTGTGCGCCGCGGATGCTCGGGCTCGAGCAGGCACACTCCGCGCATGCCAAGAGAAGCAATGGCCAGCGCATCCCGAGCCTCAAATGATCGTCCAGCCGCCGTCGACCGCAAGCGTCTGCCCCGTCACGTAGCTCGAGGCATCCGATGCCAGGAACAAGAGCGCACCTGCGAGCTCCTCGGGTTGTCCCGGACGTCCCATGGGACAGCGCTTTTTGATCCAGGCGAGCGCCTTCGGGTCGTTCAGCATGTCTCCGGTCATTTCGCTGGGAAACCAACCGGGCGCGATCGCGTTCACGCGCACACCACGGCGCGCCCACTGCGCCGCCAGCTCCCGCGTCAGATTCACGACGCCACCTTTGGCGGCCACGTACGAAGCTTGGGGAATTTGTCCGGAGCCCACCAAGCCGAAGATCGAGGCAATGTTGACGATGCTGCCGCGGCCCTGCTTCAACATCACGCGGCCGGCGCTCTGCGCACAGAAAAACGCGCCGGTCAGATTGACCTCGAGCACGCGGCGAAATGTCTCCGGCGTCTCTTCTTCGGCAGGAGCCGTTTCAGTGATGCCGGCATTGTTGACGAGGATATCCACTGTGCCGAACTGGTTCAACGTGGTCGTGACCAGCATTTCCACGTCTTCGGCGCGCGCCACGTCACACGCGCACACGGCGACCGCCGCACCGCGCTCTCGCAAGCCAGAGGCGAGGGCGTCGAGCCGTTCGCGCCGCCGTGCAGCCAGCATCACCTTGGCGCCCGCGGCCGCCAGCGTCTCGGCAAAGCTTGCGCCAAGGCCGGACGACGCGCCGGTCACGATCGCGACTCGCTCGGCAAATGCGAACAATTTCTGCAGTTGAGTCACGGTTACTCCCTGTTGGAACCTCTGCCTCGGGAACGGCCAGCCGGCGCCCAACCCGCTGCAACTTGCCTGTTTTGCACGAACGCCACGCCGATGACAGCGCGACTTTGCAGGCTCTCGAGGAGCGCCGAGTTTTGTATGCTGAAGGGAATGTCCGACGAAATTTCGGCGCTGCGTGAGGAGAACCGTGCGCTCCGCGCGCAGCTTGCGGATCTGGAGCGCGAGGTAGGCGGCCACGGCGCAGCTCTGCTCAGGTCCGTGCTGGAAGCAATGCCAGCATTCATCGCCCGGGTGGATCCGGAGTTCCGAGTCGTCTTCTCGAACCGCTTCGTGAGCGGTTTCGACCGAGACAAGGTCCTGGGCAGCTCCCTGTACGACTACATCGCCACGCCGGACATCCTGGTGGCAAAAGCGTGCGTAGACCGCGTAATCGCAACCGGTGAACGTGGCATGTTCCGCATCACCGGCAGCGGTCCAGACGGTGGCACCACGAACTACGAAACGCACGTCGTGCCGATCGCCGAGCCCGATGGACGACGCGGCCTCTGCCTGGTAGCGCTGGACATCACGCAGCACGTCGAGCGCGCACGAGCCCTGCAGCAGAGTGAAGAGTCACTGCGCATCGCCATCGAAGCGACGAGCATGGGACTGTGGCGCTGGGACAAGCAGACGGGCGAGGTCACCTGGAACGACGCGATGTTCACGATCACCGGCTGCTCCGCGCCCCTCACACCGGACCGTTGGGTCTGGGAGCTGACCCATCCCGAGGATCGCGATGAGGTGTTGCGCGCGTTGGATGAGCTCTCGGAGCACGGAGAGCGGCCTTTGCCGATGCACCGCATTACCCGTCCCGACGGCACGCCGCGCTGGGTCGTCTCCAGCGGCCGAGGCATCCGCGACCGCCACGGCCAGTTGCTGCAGTTGATCGGCGGAGTCCTGGATGTAACCGAGCAACGCACGATCGAAGAACGCCTGCGCCAGACGCAGAAGCTCGAGGCGCTCGGCTCACTGACTGCAGGCGTAGCCCACAACTTCAACAACATGCTGGCGGTGATCCTGCCTTTTCTGGAAGGCGCGCTCGACGCCCCGGAATGTCACGATCACGAGCTCGGCAACGCTGCGCTGCACGCCGCGAACCGCGCCGCGCAGATGATCCGGCAACTGACGACTCTGGCGGGAGGGCGTCCGGGAAGCAAAAAAGCGCTACGCGATTTGAAGAACGTGGCAAGAGCCGCCACCGAGATCTGCGAGCAGCTGTTCAGGGGGCAGATCAGCCTTCACATCGATGACGGCGCGAGCGCCTATCCAATCTCGTGCGACGAAGCGGGTATCGAGCAAACGCTGGTCAACCTGCTGCTCAACGCACGCGACGCGCTCCTGGATTCCGAGCAGCCCAAACCCACGATCTCCGTTCGCCTGCGCAGCGCCGCGGGCAAAGACTTGCCGCCGTTTCCCGGCCGCGTACATCGGGACTACGTGGCGGTCGAGGTCGAGGACAACGGTGCGGGCATGGATGACGCCACCCGCAGCCGCCTGTTCGAGCCTTTCTTCACGACCAAGGGTCGCGAGCGAGGCACGGGCCTCGGCTTGGCTACGAGTCACGCCATCGTGCGTGAGCACGGCGGGTTCATCCTTTGTCACTCGAAGCTCGGCCACGGCACCACCTTCACTGTCTACCTGCCACGAGCCGAACAGGAGCCGCGAGCAGCCGAGCCGCACAGCGCGCAGCACCCGAGCCTGCAGAAGCACCTGCGCATTCTCGTGGTGGAGGACGATCCGATGGTGCGTCGCACGACCGTCGCCATCCTGAAGAGCGGCGGACATACCATCACTGAAGCATCGGACCCGGCGCGCGCCCTCGAGCAGATTGAGCGGGCCGAGTTCGACGCAGTATTGCTCGATCGTTCCATGCCGGGCGGCGGAGGCGCGCCGCTCGTGGAGGCCATCCGGCAGAGCGCTCCTCACGTCTGTCTCGTGTATTTCACGGGCGGAGACGTACCGGAGGAGGAACAGGCAAGGGTGGACGCAGTTCTGTACAAACCGCTCGGAGCCCGCGATCTGCTGTCCCTGCTCGACGACGTGTGCCGGAAGCGACGCGTCCTGCGCGCCTCCGGTACGTGAAGCGTCGAGCGCCCGCGGCGGCGGTTCGCGCGATTGCCGCATCGGTGATATGCCGGAGCCGTGTGGGTCAAGGTCTGCGGAATCACTTGCACCGAAGACGCCGTGCTCGCCGTAGCAGCCGGGGCCGATGCCATCGGCCTGAACTTCGTACCGAGCTCGAAGCGGCATATCTCGCTCGACACGGCGCGCGCCGTCGTCGAAGCCGTCAGCGGACGCGCTCGCGTGATCGGCGTGGTAGCCGACCTCGACGAGAGCGCGCTGCGCGAGCTACTCGCCCAAAGCGGCGTGGATACACTGCAACTCCATGGCCATGAGCCCGCGCATCTGGTGGAACGCCTGCTGCCGGATGCGTTCAAAGTGATCCACGTCGAGAACGGCGCGGACGTGGACCGAGCGCGCTCGTACCCGGGGGACTTGCTGCTCCTGGATACGAAGTCCGGCGATCAGCTGGGCGGCACGGGCAAGAGCTTCGACTGGTCACTGGTGCGCGGCCTCGCCGCCGAGCGGCGGGTCGTGGTTGCCGGTGGGCTGACGGTCGAGAACGTGGCGCAAGCGATCGAGCAAATCAATCCATGGGGCGTGGACGTCGCCAGCGGCACGGAGGCTTCGGACGACCCGCGGCGCAAGCGCCCCGAGCTCGTGGCGCGGTTCATCGAACGAGCGCGCAACGCCGCCAAGCGCTGAGCTACTACCTCGGCTCACTCGTGCGTCCGCGCAAGACGTACGACGACCGGAATGGAATTCCGGGCCGTCGTACTACTCGATCTTCAGCAATTCCTTGACCGTCGCGATCACCTGCGGAGCCTGAATCGGCTTCGTGATGTAGGCGTTGGCGCCGAGCTGCAGGGCACGCTGGCGATCTTCCTGCGAACCCTCGGTCGTGATGATCACGATCGGCGTATCTTTGTGCACCGGATCACTGCGGACACGCTTCACGAGCTTCAGGCCGTCCATGATCGGCATGTTGATGTCCGTTACGATGATGTCGTAACGCGCGGAGGCGAGCTTGCGCAGGCCATCTACGCCATCATCCGCCTCGGTCACGCGCAGGTTCTTCACGCGGGCGAGAGCGAACACCAGAAGCTGCCGCATCATGGGCGAGTCTTCGACGATTAAGCAGGAGTATTCGGACATTCGGGTCACACGCTCAAATCCAAGAAGGCTTCGAGACCGGGAAGTTTGCGTTCCGCTTGCGCGAACAGACTGGCGCTGACGAGCGCCGCCGCCGCGTGCTGTCCGAGCAACTTGAACAGCTCGAAGTCGATCGTATCAAAGCGCTTCTTCTGAGAGAGCGTCGAGAAAATCGCGATCACCCCCACCACCTTGTCGTCCACGCTGAGCGGGACCACGGCAGGGGGGTTCTCGAGCGTGCCCAGGCTCGGATCGGCGTCTTCGTCCACGAACGCCTTGCCGGAACGAAACACGTCACCCAGGGGCGCGCTCGCTGCGGAAACGGGCGCCAGCCGGTCTCCGGAGACGCCCTCGAAGGCGATCGGCACGAGCTCGCTGCTCTCGGTATTGGCGAGGTACATGCAGTAACTCTCGGCGCCTACGAGCTGCGCCATGACCTCTTTGATACGCCGGGTCACCCCCCGCGGGGTCATGCTCGAATGCAGTTGGTTGCTGGCCACGAACAGGTTCGCCAGGTTCGCGAACTCGGACTCGACCTCCTCGAAACGCGCACTGAACTTGCTCGACACGGCCTCGGCCTGTTGGTAGCGCGAAAGCAGCTCGCGCTTCTCGTTCTCCAGGCGATCGATGCGGGCCAGAAGCTCGTGGATGGCAGTGTCGGCCTCGAGCTGCGCGCGCAGCCGTGCGTTCTCCTCTTCCAAGTCCTGCAGCTTCCCCTGCATCCGCTCGTGCTCGATCATGAATTCTTCGGTGAGGCGCCCGCCTTTGGTGAAGTTCTTGAGAAACTGCTCTCCCTCCTTCTTGAGATCGGGAGATGGCACATCACTCTGCCCCGCAGCTCTACCCTTCTTCTCGCTTGCCATGCAACGTGGCTACACTCTCGGGCACGTACGCCCCACACGATCACGGTACCACGCTCGCTCCCCTCTCACCATGGGCACGGCCACGCCCGGCGACATCCGCCGCGCCGATCGCCACAGGCGGAGCCGGTTGCCAGCTGCCCGGGCGCCGTAGCCCCGACGCATACATGAGCGCCGAACCGCACACGCACGCAGCCGATATAAGTGGAGGGTTTTCCACATTTTGCAGGGTCCCTCACGGCGGACGGCCAAAATGCGCGCTCGCGGCTTCCCGAAAGTCGTCTGCAGCAGAGCTTTGCCGGCTTTGCTATTCTGGCGAGGCGATGTCGTCCGCGAATCCGTCCGCCGCTTATCAAGCCATCGATCAGTTGCTCGAGGCGGGAGACTTCGAGGCTGCGCGCCAAGAGCTCGCCTCCGTCGCGAGCGATGACGAAGCGTTCACCGTGCTGCGCATCAAGCTCGATCTTTACGATGGCACGCTCGAGCCCGGAGCGGCGATGCAACGCCTGATTCAGCTCATGCGCCGCGATCCCGAATGGCCGTTTGCCAAGGCGCTCTACCAGGAAGCGTCCAATCTCGCGTATCAGAGCCGGCGTTCGTCCGTCTCGCACTCGCATCCGCCCCCTCCGTCGAGCCGCAAACCCGGTTCCTGAGCTCGGCGTAGCTCTCAGTGCTGCCGCGCGTGCGCGCTGAGCAGCCGCCGCGCCAGCTCGATCTTGGAAGTGATGATGCCGTCCACCCCGAAGCGGACGACCTCGACGAGCGTCTCTTCGTCCTCGATGCCCCAGACGGTGACCGAATCGAGCGCACCACGCAGGCGCGCACGCAGGGCGCTCAGCACGTCCCTGCGGACTTCTGCCCAGAGCCGCAACGGAGTCAGCCCGATACTCACGTCGCGAGCCGCCAGCTTGCGCGCCGTTTCGACGACGCCGCCGCGCTCGAAGTCTGGCACTAACTTGAAGCACGCGAGATCTGCATCCGCGGCGAGCGCTGCGCGCAACGCCGCATGCACCTCGGCGTGCGGGCTGAGCAGCAGCAGCCGGCGCGAGCGGAGCTCAGTGTGCTCCCGGCAGATTTCGAGCATCCCGGCCAGCAGCGCCGGAACCAGCTGA
>DATHEN010000662.1:0-8558 GCA_035318565.1 Polyangiaceae bacterium | reverse complement strand
TGCGCTGACCCGTCTTGCGCCGCTTGGCTACGGCCTCCGGACGTGCGGCGTCCCGAGTCAGCTCGAGCCGTTCAAGCAGCTCGGTCAACTCGGGACGGGGAGTGGCGGATGCGGGTGCGCTCGCGTCGCGGTTGTCGTCGTTCATCGAGGCTTCCGGCGCGGGCTTAGCACATCTCGGCCCGCGCCCCGGAGTTGCTCGAACGGACTCGCCCGGCGCGCGATCAGAGCGGCTGAAAGACGCCCGTCGTCGGCGGGAGGTTGACGATGATTCCGGACTCCCCACCGCCCGCGACGTCGAACTGACTGAGGTCGTGGGCCGGGTAGAAATAGTAGCGGGGATGGGTGCCGACGATCTGAAGCAGGCTCTGTAGACCTCCGCGCAGTTGCGCCGCTGCGTCTCGAGCGCCCGCCGCGAGCGCGCTCTTCATCTTGTCGCGGCAGCCCCAGGCGTCACCCCAGCCGGTGTCCACGTACGATTCCGTGACGTACACCGAGAATGTGCGGTCCTGGTACATGTAGGCCGTGAGTACGAAGTGCGCCGCGCGATCGCCGCACTTCCAGTCATCGAGCGTCAGGTTTTGCCGCAGCTTGAAGGTGCTCGCGCCGGTGAGTCGAAAGCGCGGCGGGCCGTTTGCCGACGCGCCGTCCGGAAGGTCCTGCAGCGCCGCATTCCAGTTGGTGGTGACGAACGAGGAGAAGCCAGCCAGCTTGGCCTGCCGCGCGTGATTCAGGAAGTAGATGGAGCTCACCCGATCGGCGAGCTCCGGGATCTGTTGATGCAGCTCGACCGTGACCGTCTGACCAGGGGTGCAGTACACGGGCCGACCCGTGCCGTACTCGCTCCAGCTGTCCAGAGTGGTGCCCGTATTGTACGAGTTGTAGAGCATCACGTGTGCGCCGCGCGAGCCGCACGTCAAACGCAGCGAGCTCACTCGATCGAGCAACCCGGCCGCTTCGATCTGCGTCCTGGTGATCATGTTCACGGTCTCGTTGTTGCCCGACGGCATGATCTGAGCGGTGTACGACGTTCCCCAGAAGCCGGCTTCCGAATACAGGGTCAGCGTGGTCGGCGTCTCCTGAGGAAACGTAATGCCCTTGATCGCCAGCTCGTGCTCGCTGGACTCGATCGATTCGGACGCGCCGTCTCCCACATCCATGGCGCAGCCGCCGAGCGCGAATGAGGATACGAGCAGTGAGGTGATTGTCGAAAGCCAACGCATGGTCGTGTCTCCTTTGGTTCGCCGCCACCCGCGGCGCGACGAGCCTTAGAGCAACCCGCGTGCCGCGGCGGGCGTCTGCGATTCAGCGGCATTTTTCGCGGATCAGCGCCAGGACACACACGCGCACGGGCCGTTGCAGGCCGTGCTTCGGGTTGCATGCAACGTGGCGGGCTCCGGGTTGACAGTAGTTGTCGATACGGTTAACTATTGCCTCTGTCGTAACCAATCGTGAACCAGGAGTTCCCCATGAAACCCCCTCCCACGGGCTGGCCCAGAATTTCGAGCGCCGTATTCTACGAGGAGCCCGCCAAAGCCATCGATTGGCTGTGTCGCGTCTTCGGCTTTCACGTGCGGGTCAAAGTGGAAGGGGAGGGCGGCCGCATCGAACACTCGGAGCTGGATTTCGGGGGCGAAGGGCTGATCATGGTCGCTTCCGCGGGCGGCCAGAGCGAGCGTCCGCGAGCGCACTGCAAGAGCCCGAGTTCCCTGGCAGGAGCCAACACGCAAAGCCTGTGCGTGTGCGTGGAGGACGCGGACGCGCACTTCCAGCGCGCTCGAGCGGAGGGTGCCAAAATCGTGAGCGAGCCCCAGACCACCGACTACGGCGAGGAATACTGGGCGGACCGCACGTACGAGGTAGAGGACCTCGAAGGGCATCACTGGTGGTTCATGCAGCGCGTGCGGGATCGAAACCCGAGTGGACGGTAATCTCGATCGCACTCTGGCGGCGCTCGCGGACCCCACGCGCCGGCGCGTCGTCGATCTGCTCCGCAAACGCAGTTGCCGGCCGAGCGAGATCGCGGCGCGCTTGGCCATGACACGTCCGGCGATGAGCCGGCACTTGCGCGTGCTGAGACGCGCCGGCCTCGTTCACGAGCAGATCCAGCAGGAGGATGCGCGATCGCGCGTGTATAGCTTGCGCGAGCAGCCCTTTTCGGAGCTCCGCGAATGGCTCACGGAAGTGGAGGCCTTCTGGACCGACCAGCTGGGCGCGTTCAAGCGGCACGCCGAGCGCGCTACCCGGAAGCGCAAGCGATGACCGGAGGCGCGCCCGGCACCGCACAGGATCGAGTGCGGGTTTCGGTATTCGTGGAGGTGGAGCCCGCCCGCGCGTTTCAGATTTTCACGGACGAGATCGACGTCTGGTGGCGCCGCGGCTTGAAATACCGCGTCGCCGGTAAGCGGCGCGGCTTCATTCGCCTGGAGCCCGGAGTTGGGGGCCGGCTGTTCGAATCGTTCGACGCGGAGGGCGAAACGCGCGTCGTGGAAACGGGTCGGGTAACGGCGTGGGCTCCGCCCGCGCGGCTCGTGTTCGAATGGCGAGCCGTGAACTTCGCGCCGGGGGAGAGCACGGACGTGGAAGTCGTCTTCGAGTCGGAGAGCGGCGGCACGCGGGTGACGGTGACCCACCGCGGCTGGAGCACGATTCGCCCCGATCATCCGGCGCGGCACGGTCTCGCCGCGGGTGCGTTCTTGCGCATGATGGGGATGTGGTGGGCGGACTTGATGAGCTCCGCGCGGCTCTGCGCCAACGCCCGGCCAGAGTGAGCGGGCTTACCCCGTACTTCGCAGCACCTCGGCGCGCGCGATGCGATCGAGCCGGAAGTGGCGGCGCTCGCCGCTCGAGAGATCGCTCGCGTCCACCCGCGTCTCGTGCCGATCCATGATCACGCTGTTGATGCGCAGGTCGCGCGTGGTTTCGATGAAGTTGCCGTCCACGTACGTGATACGCAGCGGCTGCTGTTCGAACCAGGCGCGTTCGAGCGCCGCTCGCACTTCCTTGTTGCTCGGCAGCGCAGGGACCCCTTGGAAGGCGAGCTCATCCAGTCGCCGGAGGAGCTCGCGTTGGGCGGATGTCGACAACGCTGCACGCACTTTGTCGAGTGCCGACTCGAGCGTCTCGGCAAACGGCAACAGGCGCATGTCGATGGCGAAGCGGCCCAGCGCTACGAGCAAGGCGGCCTCGCGGGCCGTGAAGTTGACGGGCGGCAGGCTATAGCTGCGATCGAGCGCGTAACCGCCGCCGCGGCCGCGTTCCGCTCCGAGCGGCAAAGACGCGGCGCGCAGCGCGTCCAGATCGCGGTACATCGTGCGCACGGTGACGCCGAAGCGATCCGCCAGCGCTTCGGCGGTGACGCCAGTGCGGCGGCCGCGCAAGTACTCGGCCAGCGCGAAGAGTCGCTCCGTCCTGCGCATGGCGATAAAGATGACATAAGACTGACATCGGCGGCAACACGACGTTGCTGGTGTGGAAGGCCCTTCTCGTGCTCGTTACAGGTTGACCGCTTACTTTGCCGGCAGCCGGGCCTCGTACACGGGTAGCAGGCTCGCTACGCGCGCTGCGTGATCGATCGGGGGCTCACCCCGCAAACGCGCGTCGAGAGCATCGAGCCGCGCGTGCCATTCGCTGGCTGGCGCAGCGGCGACTCGAGCGCCGCTCACTGCGTGACGCAATACCAGCCTCGTGCCCGCTGCGCGTGCCTCCAGGCGGAACGCGACCAAGCCGCGTACTTCGTCGTTCAGGCCGTATCGATGCCACGAGCAGGCGAAGCGCTGCGAGGGAACATATTCGAGCACGGTGCCGCTGACGATGGCGTCACTCAGTTGCAGCTCTACCCGGCCGCCGACACGCTGTTCGAGCAGCGCGAGCCCGAGCCAATGTGCGAGCAACTCCGGCTCGGTGAGGTGCTGCCACACGCGCTCCGGGGCGTCCGGCAACGCGCGTTCGAAGCACACGGTGTGAAGGTCCAGAAAGACGCCGGGATCGTGCATCCTCACAGGTTAACACCCCGCTCCGTGCTTGCCGTCTCGAGCGCCTGAAATTCGCGCGAAAAACAAAGAAGGGATCGCGTCCGAAAACGGCGAGCCAGCCGCCGGGATCGGCGCTACGTGTGCTTCGTCATGTTGATCGACCCGGATGTTTGCTACCGCGCCATGCTCGCGCGAGATGAACGGTTCGACGGTCGCTTCTTCGTCGCCGTGAAGACTACGGGGATTTACTGCCGGCCGGTGTGCCGGGTGCGCATGCCGGCGCGTCAGCGCTGCGAGTTTTATGCGAGCGCAGCGCTGGCAGAGCGAGCTGGCTTTCGCGCCTGCTTTCGCTGCCGGCCCGAGCTCGCTCCGGGGCTCGCGCCGGTCGACTCCGTGTCGCGTCTGGTCGCGAGCGCGGTGCGGCGCATCGAAGGCGGCGCGTTGAATGATGGCTCACTCGAAGATCTCGCAGGACAGCTCGGTGTCAGCGGCAGGCATTTGCGGCGTGCCGTGCAGTCCGAGCTCGGCCTGGCCCCCGTGGATCTGGCGCAGACGCAGCGGTTGGCAGTGGCGAAGCAACTCTTGCACGACACTCGCCTGCCCATGACCGACGTGGCGTTCGCCAGTGGTTTTCGCAGTCTGCGGCGCTTCAATGCGTCGTTCAAAGCGCGTTACGGTCGTTCGCCCTCGGCCTTGCGCCGGCAAGCAGGAGTCGAACGGCGCGAGACGTTGACTCTGACCTTGCCGTATCGTGCACCCTTCGCCTGGCCCGCGCTCCTCGAGTTCTTGCGGGTGCGCGCCATTCCCGACGTCGAGCTCGTGCGCGCTGGCGCGTATTACCGAACCGCGGAGATCGACGGAGCTCGGGGTTGGCTGGTGGTTTCGCAAGCCGAAGGTCGCGCGGCGCTGCGCGCCGAGATCTCGTACTCGCTCGCGCGGCAGGTCATGCCGCTGGTGGCGCGCTTACGCCGGTTGTTCGATCTTGACGCCGAGCCGTGGGTGATCGCCGAACACCTGCGTAAAGATCGCCTGCTGGCGCGCTCGCTGGCCGCGATCCCGGGCCTGCGCGTGCCCGGAGCGTTCGACGGCTTCGAGGCCGCGTCGCGCGCCGTCCTCGGCCAGCAGGTGAGCGTTCCCGCCGCGACCACGTTCGCTGGGCGGCTCGCGCGAGCGTACGGGGCCAGCATCGAGACTCCGCATCCGGAGCTCAGCCGGCTCACCCCGCGAGCGGTAGACATAGCGAGCAGTGACGAGGACGCGCTCAGAAGTCTCGGTCTCACGAGCGCACGCGCGCACTCACTGAAGCGCCTGGCGAGCGAGCTCTCGAGCGGCGCTCTGATGCTGGACGCCGGTGTCGATGCCGAGCAAACCGTCGAGCGACTCTGCGCGCTGCCTGGCATCGGTCCCTGGACCGCCCAGTACGTGGCCATGCGCGCGCTGGCCTGGCCCGACGCGTTTCTCGAGGGAGACCTCGGTGTGCGTAAGGCGCTGGGTGGCGTGGATGCGCGCGTTGCGCGCTCGCTCGCGGAGCGCTGGAAGCCTTGGCGTTCGTACGCCGTCATGCACCTGTGGGCGAATTTGGCATGAGGAGAAGCATGGAACACATCGTTTATTTCGCGGTCATCCCGAGCCCGATTGGCAAGCTGACACTGACGGGAGACGAAACGCATTTGAGCAGCGTCCTCTTCGAGAAAGCCGGCGGGCCAACGCCGCCTCCCGAATGGGTCGAGGACGCCGGGCGGCTAGAGCGCCCGATTCGGCAGCTCGCGGAGTACTTCCGTGGCGAACGCACGCACTTCGAGCTCACGCTCGGGCCGCGCGGAACGGCCTTTCAGCGTCGCGTATGGACCGCCCTCACGGAGATTCCGTTCGGTTCTACTTGGAGCTACGCGGAGCTCGCACGGCGGATCGGCATGCAGCGCGCGGCGCGCGCGGTTGGCGCCGCCAATGGCAAGAACCCGCTGCCGGTGATCGTGCCGTGTCACCGTGTCATCGGTGCGGACGGCTCGTTGACGGGGTTCGGCGGCGGCCTCGAACGCAAGCGCAGGCTGCTGGAACTCGAAGCACGGGTGGCTCGCGTGCGGGGTGGGGCCACAGCGGTCGCAGTTTCCCGCGTTGCGCTGCCAGGTCCTCACCGACAGCGTCCGGCGAGTACGGGTAATGCCCCGTAATCAGACGAGTTTGTGACTAAAGTCGACGCCCGTGATTTTTTTGCGACGGATCCGTGCTGGCCGTTCGTTGAACAGACGAGGCCGCAAGTTCGGCCGCACCACAAGGAGTCGAGTAAGTGAAGAAGAAGATGCAATTCGCGGGTATCGCGCTGGTGCTGACCACGTTGAGCGCGGCTGCGTTCGCGCATGGCGGGCGCGGTAAGATGGACACCAATGGCGATGGCAAGGTGACGCTCGCGGAAGCACAGGCGGGCGCCAAGCAGAAGTTCGAGCGCATGGACAAGAACAAGAATGGCGTCGTCACGAAGGACGAGTTGTCCGGCAAGCGCGCGCGCTACCTGGAGAAGGCCGACACGAACAAGGACGGCAAGGTGACGCTCGCGGAAGCACAAGCCAAAGCGCAGACCTGGTTCCAGAAGCTCGATACCAACAAGGATGGCGTGTTGACCAAAGAGGAGTTTCACGCAGGTCACCACGGCAAGAAGGACGACAAACGCACGTCTTGAGTTCGACCCGCGCATGCTGATTCCATGGGCTCACCGTGTCCCACGCGCGCCGTGAAGAGAGCTCGGATGACACCGAGCTCGTGGTGCGCGTGGGGGAGGGTGACGTCGCGGCTTACCGCGAGCTCGTTCGCCGGTACGGGGCGCGTCTGCACCACTACGCTCGTCGCCTGCTGAACGAGTCGCACGAGGCCGAGGACGTCGTGCAGGAGACGTTCTTGCGATTGTGGCAGCGTGCCGGCAGCTATTCGCCGGAGGCGCGGGTCACGACCTGGTTGCACCGCATCGTACACAACCTCGCCGTGGACCGGCTTCGCAGCCGCGGCCGCTGGCAAGCTCTGGATGACGAAAGCGAAGCGCCCATCTCCGCGCCCCAGGTTCGCAAGTTGGATGAGCAGCAGCGCGCGAAGAGCCTGGACGCGGCCCTGAATCGGCTGCCCGAACGCCAGCGCGCGGCGCTCACGCTCGTGCACTTCCACGAGCTGTCGGGCAAAGAGGCGGCGGCCGTACTCGGGGTCAGCGAGACAGCCCTCGAGTCACTGCTGGCGCGCGCACGGCGCGCTCTAAGGCAACTCATCGAGTCGCACACACGCTCGGAATCCGTGCCCCAGGCAGCGCTGCACGTTGGAAAGAATTCGGCATGAATCCCCTGACACTCGCAGAGTTCCATAGGCTGGTCGCCGCGTATGGCGCAGACTTTCAACGCTGGCCCGCGGAGACTCGAGAGAGTGCGCGCGCGCTGCTGGCTGTCTCCGCCGAAGCGCGCGAGCTCGCGAGCAGCGAGGCAACGCTCGACGAAGTCCTGCAGCACTATGACTTGCCGGCGCTGGATCCGGCAATCGAACGCCGTCTGAACGAAATTCCGCTGCGGACGGCGCGGCGTTCGCGCTTTCGTGCAAGCTCCTTGTGGGCTCCAGCGCTGGCCTGGACCATGGCCGCGCTCTTCGGAGTTTGGCTCGGGAGCACGTATCCCGACGTGCAAGCCACGGAAGAACCCGCCGTGGGTTCCAGCGCCGTGAATGATGACGGGCTGCTCGAGCTCGCGTCGGGCGCGTTCATCGAGCTGGAGGAAGAACCGTGACGCCGCTAGCGAAGCGCCTGGCCATTGGCCTGTCGATCTCGATCGCCTTGAATCTACTGACGGCGGGGTTTTTACTAGGCCGCGGACTGCATGGCCCCGGTCCCGGGCGCAAGGGGCCTGCTATCCTGGCCGAAGACTTGCGCGGCCTGCGGCATCCCGCTTTGCGCAAGGCCTATGAGCGACAGAGCGGCGACGTGACGGCTCGGCGTGATGCGGTGCGCCACGCGCGCAAGGCGGTGCGGGAAACCCTGCGAGCAGAGCCGTTCGAGGCGGCGAAATTGGAAGGAACTCTGCGACAATTGCGGGACGAGACCACGAAGACTCAGGAGCTTCTGCACCGAACCCTGGTCGAGGCGGCGCGGGAAAGCGCGCCCGAAGCGCGCCGCGAGCTGAGCCGGGGCTTCGAGCGCGAGCGCCGCCCGCGCCACTGACGCCCCTCGCGCGCCGGCGTCACGATGATTATGCCGGGTAGCAAATGCCGCACGCGCACGAGATTCTGGAGACTTGGGGATTTGGCCCTGGTGAGCCGCCGCTACCCGGCCGGGTCGCCGCGCGGCTCGGCGGTGTGCTCGGGCACCTTCGCGGCGCCCTCGAGCGGGAAGACCTGCCGGCGGCGCGGCAGGCACTCGCGGAGCTAGAGAGCCTGCACATGGCGCTAGAGCTCTGGAAGTCCGTGGAGCTCGATCATGCAGCCCTCGAAAAGGAGGTCCCGGCCCCATGACCCCGTGGCGTTCCGTGACCAAGTCCCCGTGAACGTGCCCGTGCCCGAGAACGCCAGGATCGGATTCGAGATGGTTCGTTCGCGTCCAGGCGCGCGCAGGCGCTAAGGCCA
>DATHEN010000661.1:0-21257 GCA_035318565.1 Polyangiaceae bacterium | reverse complement strand
GGCTCGAGGCCCGCGGCGCCCATGGGGCAAGGCTACAGCAAAAATAGCGATCCCGAGCGCCGCGCGCAGGTGCTGAAGGCAGCCGAAAAGCTGCTCCGACACTACGGGCCCGCCAAAACCACGATCGGCGACATCGCACGGGAAGCGGGTATCGGCGTGGGCAGCGTCTACCTGGAGTTCTGCTCCAAAGACGACATCGTGGCGGAGCTGGCGCGGCGCCGGCACGATCGCGTGCTGCAAGCGATGCGTCGCGCGGCCGAGCAGGGAACCTTTGCCAGGCGCCTGGCTGCCGCGCTCGAGGCGCGGGTCATAGAAATGCTCGAGATGTCTCGCGAAGGCGCCCACGCTTGCGACCTCGTGTTGTGTTCGGCGGGCGCGGTAAAGGTGGCGTACGGCCGCTTCCGCTCGGAGGAACTCGCGTTCGTGGCCGAGCTCCTGGAGGCTGGGTCGGAGTCCGGGGAGTTCCAGGTTTCCGCCCCATTCGAGGCCGCGGAGCTCCTGCAGCGCGTCTACGCGACCTTCTCCCCTCCCTGGCTGTTCGAAGGCGAACGCGTGCAGACCTTGCGGCTGCTTGCCGCCATGACGGACCTGGTGTTGCGCGGCCTGCTAGCGCGCGCCGAGGCACGGGCCAGCGCCAACGCTCCGCGGCCACGAAGCGCCGCGCGCCGCGCTAGGGAATAGCGGCTCCGCGCGCTCGGTTCTTAGAAACGGCGAGCACAGTCAGACGGCGTGCCGGTCCGGCCGAGCGACCGCGGCCCCGATTTGTCTTCGATTTCCCCGTCCCGTCCCCGCCGCAAAATCTGCGTCGGGCGCCCTTGACTGAGCGTTGAACAGATTTAGTTTTCATTCACAGCTCAATTCAGAGCTTCGAACCAAGGAAGCCCGCAAATGACCACGCTGCGTGGCGGCGCACCCGTGCCGTCGTCTCCTTTTCCCGTGCTGCCCCTGCGCACGGGCATGTTGTTCCCAGGCACGACTACGACGTTCAGCGTCGGGCGTCCGCGTTCGATTGCCCTCCTGCACGCGCTGCACGTCGGCGACGTGATCGGCGTTGCGACTCAGCGCGACTCGTCGAACCTCGATCCCAAGCTGGAGGACCTGCATCCCACGGGCACGTTTGCCCGAGTAGCGCAGATCGCACGCCAGAATGATCGTGCGTACCGCGTCGTGCTCGAGGGGCTGGGCCGCTTCGCGCTGGAAGCGCTCGATGAAACGGAGCCATACTGGAAAGGCTCGGGGCAAAGCGTACCGGACGTCCAAGCGGACGATCCCGAAGCGCGCCTGCTCGCGGAGGCACTGCGCGATCGCATCACGGACGTGGTGCAGCACTCGGGCGGCGCGCTCGAGCAAATCCCCACACTGGACAACGACCCGGGCCTGTTCGCCGATCGGGTATCGGCGGCCTTGGTGCTGAACCAAGAGCAGGCTGCGGAGTTGATCTCCACTGCCAACGTGCCCGAGCGCTTGCGCAAGGTGCTCGTGTTCTTGAGCCAGGCTCAAACCGTGGCGGAGCTCCGCACCAAGATCGACAAGGACGTGCGAGAGCAATTCGGCAAGCACCAGCGCGAAGCCATCCTGCGCGAGCAGCTCAAGGCAATTCGCAAAGAGCTGGGCGATAGTGAGGAGGAAGACGCCGACGGCCTGCGCAGCAAGCTCGATGCGGCTGATTTGCCCGAGGAACCTCGCAAAATCGCCGATCGTGAGCTGCGCCGGCTCGAGTCCATGCAGGGCCAGGGGCCCGAGGCCAACGTCATCCGCACGTACCTCGAATGGATCGCGGATCTGCCCTGGTCCAAGCGCGCCGGGGTGAACCACGATCTGGATGGCATTGCCGCGCAGCTGGATGCCGATCACGCCGGGCTTCAAGACGTAAAGAAACGCATCTTGGAGCACATGGCAGTGCACAAGCTGTCGGGCAATCCCCGCGGGACCATCCTGGCCTTCGTGGGTCCGCCCGGCGTGGGCAAGACGTCACTCGGACAGAGCATCGCGGACGCCACGGGCCGCCCGTTCGTGCGCATCTCGCTTGGTGGTGTGCGTGACGAAGCGGAGATCCGCGGTCACCGCCGCACGTACATCGGATCGCTGCCCGGACGCATCCTGCACGGTCTGCGCAAAGCGGGTGTGAAGAACCCAGTGATGCTGCTCGACGAGATCGACAAGTTGTTCTCCGGTTGGGCCGGAGCACCCGAGGCCGCGCTGCTGGAGGTGCTCGATCCAGAGCAGAACAAGGCGTTCACGGATCACTATCTGGAAGCGCCGTTCGATCTCTCGGAGGTAATGTTCGTGTGCACGGCCAACACCCTCGAGACCATCTCGGGCCCGCTCCGCGATCGCCTCGAGATCATCGAGCTCAGCGGCTACACCGAAGCAGAGAAGCTCGGCATTGCGCGCCGGCATCTGCTGCCGAAGCGCCTCAAGGACAACGGCATTCCAGAAGGTGTCCTCACGCTGACGGACCGCGCGCTCGGTTCGGTCATCCACGACTACACGCGAGAAGCCGGGGTACGGCAGCTCGATCGCGAGCTTTCACGGCTGGCGCGCTCCATGGCCCTCGAGGTAGCGCGCAAGACGGACGATGCCGCGCTCAGCGTAGTCGTGGACGATGACGTCGAGCGATTCCTCGGCAAGCCACGCTTTCATAGCGAGCTCGCCGAGCGCACGGCCGTGCCGGGCGTCGCCACGGGACTCGCTTGGACACCGGTGGGCGGCGACATCCTGTTCGTCGAGACCTCCAGGATGCCGGGCAAGGGCAAGGTGGAGATCACGGGCCAGCTCGGCGACGTCATGAAGGAGTCGGCGCGCGCTGCGCTCAGCTATGTGCGCAGCCACGCCGCCGAATTGGACATCGAAGCGAGCGTTCTGGATCACACGGACTTGCACATCCATGTGCCGGCCGGCGCCGTACCCAAGGACGGGCCGTCCGCCGGAGTGACGATGTTCACGGCTCTCGCCTCCGTGCTCACGGGCCGGCGTGTTCGCTCCGACACGGCGATGACCGGAGAAGTCACGCTGCGCGGGCGAGTGCTTCCCGTGGGCGGCATCAAGGCCAAGGTACTGGCCGCACACCGGGCCGGTATCCGGCGCGTGATCTTGCCGCTCAAGAACCAGCGAGACGTGGAGGAAGTGCCCACTGAGACGCGCGCGGAGCTCGAGTTCGTGTTCGTGTCCGACATGAGCGAGGTGCTGTCTGCCGTGCTCGAGAGCGAGCGGGGCGCGGGAGCCAGCGTAGAAAACCTGCCCGGCAACGAGAGCAGCCAGGACACCGTGATCGCTGCGGCGTGACTCCAACTGTGTTTGCCTCGGGCGCGTTCGGTTTCCACCATCCCGGCGCGTCCGAGGCTTTTTTCATTCATGGGTCAGCGGGGCGCAGATCGCTCAGCCGCTGTATTTTCCAGAGCTCCGGGAAAGCCGCCGCGCACGCGAGCACGATCAGACAGGTGCCCACGCCGCCCACGAGCACCGCCGGGACCACGCCGAGCCATGCAGCGGTGACGCCGGATTCGAACTCGCCGAGCTCGTTGGACGCTCCGATGAACACCAGATTGACGGCGCTGACCCGCCCCCGCATCGAATCCGGCGTGGTGAGCTGCACCACGGTGTGTCGCACGAAGACGCTGACCATGTCGGACGCGCCCGCCACGAACAACACCAACAGCGAGACCACGAAGCTACGGGACAGTCCGAAGGCGATCGTACACAGCCCGAACATCCCCACGCAGGCGAACATGAGCTTGCCCGGCCGCCGCTCGAGCGGCCTGAACGCCAGGAGGATTGCGATCACCGCGGCCCCAGCGCCGGGCGCGCTGCGCAGAGCGCCCATACCCGCCGGGCCCACGCGCAGAATGTCCTGAGCAAACACCGGCAACAGCGCGACCACTCCGCCGAGCAGCACCGCGAACAGATCCAGGGAAATCGAGCCCAGGATGATCTTGCTTTTCCAGACGTAGCGCACTCCGGCGAGCAGGCGCGAAAGCGACGCGGCGCCCGCTTCTGGAACCTGGTGCGGCGGGCGCAGGCAGAACGTGAACAGCACTGCGCCGAGCTCGAGCGCGGCGCAGCCGACGTACACGTGGGCTGCGCTGCCGCTCAAGCTGTAGAACAAGCCGCCCAACGCAGGCCCCGCGATCGTTGCGACTTGCCAGATGGACGAGCTCCAGGCGACGGCGTTCGCGAAGTGGGCGGTGGGAACCAGGTTCGGCATCAGCGCCGAGCTGGCCGGCCCCGCGAATGCGCGCGCTGTGCCGACCAGGAACAGTACGGCGTAGGCCCAGCGGATGCTGACGTCGGTGGCGAACGTCAACGCCAAAAGACCCAGTGAGCACAGCGCCAAGAGCGATTGGCAGCCGAGCAGTACGCGCCGTCGATTCAGGCGGTCCGCTGTGTGCCCCGTGAACAGCGCGAACACGATCGCCGGCAGGAACTCGGCGAGGCCCACGTAGCCGAGATCGAGCGGGTTCTTCGTCCGCGAGTAGATCTGCCAGCCCAGCGCGACGCCCTGCATTTGCAGGCCGATGGTCATGCACAGCCGCGCCGCCTGGTAGAGCCGAAAGTCTCGGTGTTCGAAAGCCGCTAGCGCGGCCCCCGGCTGGCCACTGACCATGAAGAGGCGGCTATACCAGAGGACGTGGTGTCCGTGTGGGGCATCAGTTACCAAGGGCCCGAACCAGTCTGTCGCGCGGCAGCGCACAGTGATTAGATTCGAGCGCCAGCATGAACGACACACCGCCCGCTCCCGAGCCGGAGCAAGCCGAGCCCGAAGCTTCCCAGATCGTAGTCGCCAGCCAAGTGTACCCGGCGCGGCTGCCCGTGATCGCCATCCCGAACCGCCCCGTGTTCCCGAAGATGGTAACGCCGCTCGTGCTCGAACGGCCCGAGCAGCTCGCGCTCTTCGAGCAGGGTCCCGACGCCAAGCAAACTCTCGTTGGGCTCGTGCTGCGACGTCCCGACGACGAAGCCGAGCCCACGTCCGTGATCGACATGGATGCAGGTCGCGCGAACGGCGCGAACGGCGGGGGCGTCGATGTGCTCGCTTCGGATCTGTACCGGGTCGGAGTCGTCGCGCAGGTGCTGAAGCTGCAGAGGTCCGAGCAGGGCCCGCCCGCGGTACTCCTCGGTGCGCTCGATCGCTTCGAGATACGGCGCATTTTGCAGCGCGAACCGCAGATCGTGGCCGAGGTTTCTTACCTCTACGAGCCGAAGCTCGCGCCCAGCAACGAGCTCCGCGCGTACGCACTCGCCGTGATCAACTCGATCAAAGATTTGATCGTGCAAAATCCGCTGTTCAAGGAAGAGCTCAATCTGCTCATCAACCAGGGCAGCTTCGAGGAACCCGGGCGGCTGGCGGACTACGCCGCTTTCCTGACCAGCGCACCCGGACCCAAGCTCCAGGAAGTACTCGAGACGCTGGACGTGCGTGCGCGGCTCGAGAAAGTCCTCGAGCTCCTGCGCCACGAGCTCGAGATCAGCCGGCTGCAGAGCAAGCTGCGCCAGGAAATGGAAGAGCGCGTCAATGAGCAGCAGCGCGAATTTTTGCTGCGGCAGCAGCTCAAGGCGATCAAAAAGGAGCTCGGTCTCGAAAAGGACGACAAGGATACCGAGATCCAGCGCTTCACGGATCGCTTGAAGACGCGCTCGCTCTCCGAAGAGGCGCAATCGCGCACCGACGAAGAAGTCGAGAAGCTCAAAGTGCTCGAGCCGAGCTCGCCCGAGTACAACGTTACGCGCAATTACCTGGATTGGCTGACGGTGCTGCCCTGGGGCGTGAACGGCGCGGCGGAGGTTTCCATGGAAAGCGCGCGCGCCAGCCTCGACGAGAATCACTACGGGCTCGACGACGTGAAGGCCCGCATACTCGAGTTCATCGCGGCGGGCCTGCTGCGCGGCGGCAACTTCGGCGGCTCGATCATTTGTTTGGTGGGTCCACCAGGCGTCGGAAAGACGTCAATCGGTCGGTCGATTGCCAAGGCGCTCGGTCGCGAGTTCTATCGCTTCTCGCTCGGCGGTATGCGCGACGAAGCGGAGATCAAGGGTCACCGGCGTACGTATATCGGGTCGATGCCCGGCAAATTCCTGCAAGCGCTGCGCACTTGCAAGACGCAAAACCCGGTGATCATGCTGGACGAAATCGACAAGGTGGGCGCCAGCTACCGAGGTGATCCGGCATCCGCGCTGCTGGAGGCGCTGGATCCGGAGCAAAACCGCGAGTTTTTGGATCACTATCTGGACGTGCGTTTCGATCTTTCGAACGTGCTGTTCGTGTGCACGGCCAATCAGCTCGATACCATTCCCGCACCGTTGCTCGATCGCATGGAAGTGATCCAGCTCAGCGGCTACATCCTGGAGGAGAAGCTCGCGATCGCCGAACGCTTCCTCGTGCCGCGTGAGCTTGCCGAGCTCGGCTTGAAGGGCAAGGTCAGCATCTCGCGCGCGGCGCTGCGCTCGGTAATCGAGGGCTACGCGCGGGACGCGGGCCTGCGCAGCCTGGAGCAGAACGTCAAAAAGCTCGTGCGCAAGAGCGCGGTGACGGTGCTCGAAGAAAAGCCGGAGAGCATTCGCATCGGCCCGGAGGAGGTGGAAAAGCTGCTCGGCAAACGCCTGTTCAGCGAGGAGCACGCCTACAGAAGGCCGATCCCCGGGGTGGTGATGGGTCTGGCCTGGACGAGCATGGGCGGCGACACGCTGTTCGTGGAAGCCACGAAGGTAGCGGGCAGACCCGGCTTCAAACAAACCGGCCAGCTCGGAAAAGTGATGATCGAATCTTCCGAGATTGCGTACACGCTGGCGCGCGCGCTCTGCGCAAAGAAGAAGAGCTGTCAGGGTTTCTTCGACGAACACTTCGTGCACTTGCACGTACCCGCCGGAGCAACTCCCAAGGACGGCCCCTCCGCAGGCGTCACCATGGCGGCGGCGCTTTACACGCTGGCGCGTAACAAGCCCATCCAGCCCGGCTTCGCCATGACCGGTGAGCTAGACCTGAGCGGCCACGTGTTGCCGGTCGGCGGCATCAAGGAGAAGGTCATCGCCGCCAAACGCGCCAAGGTGAAGAGCCTGGTGCTGCCCAAGGCCAATGAACCCGACTTCGAGCGCCTCCCCGAGCACATAAAGAAGGGTCTGGAAGCCCACTTCGTAGCCACGTTCGAAGAAGTGATCCGGCTCTGTTTGAGCTGAGCGCTCACTTCACGTGCAGGCCGCACTCGCGCTTGGTGGCCTCTTCCCACCACCAGCGGCCCGCGCGTTCGTGTTCGTGCGGGAGCACGGCGCGCGTGCACGGTTCGCAGCCGATCGAACGGAAGCCCTTTTCGTGCAGTGGATTGTACGGCACCTGCTGATCGACGATGTACGTCCACACCTCGTCAGCGGTCATATTGGCGAGCGGATTCAGCTTGATGAGCGCGCCGCTCTTGCCGACATTTCCGCTGTCATGCTGGATCACGGCGATCTCTCCGCGCGTAGCCGGGCTCTGGTCCTTGCGCTGTCCGGTGATCCAGGCGCGGTACTGAGTGAGCGCGCGGCGCAGCGGCTCCACCTTGCGGATGCCGCAGCACTCGCCGTGGCCGTCTTCGTAGAAGCTGAACAAGCCCTTCTGGCGAACCAGGTTTTCGAGCGGCAGCGGCTCCGGGTACATGGCCTGAACCTCGATGCCGTAGTGTTTGCGTACGGTCTCGATGTACTTGTACGTCTCCGCGTGCAGCCGCCCGGTGTCGAGTGAGAACACCGAGAACGGCAGGCCCGTCTTGCTCGCCATGTCGATGAGCACGATGTCTTCGGCGCCGCTGAACGCGATCGCGCAATCACGACCGAAGCGTTCCAGACCCCAGCGCACGATCTCCGCAGCAGGCCGGTTTGCGTAGTCGGCGGCCAAGCCCGCGAGCTGGCCGAGCTCGGGTGCCGCCGCTGCTGCCGGGCTCGCTGACGGCTGCAGCTCGTCGCGAATGAGCCGGAGCACGCTGTCGTAAACGCGAGGCTCACCCGCGTCCGGGGTGACGATGAAGAAGGGAGCGAGGTCGACGCCATGCTGCCGAGCCAGACGCATGCCGGGACTGTCGGGATCTCCCTCGATGGCCCACACCACGTCGTGGACTCGGTCCCACAGGCCCCGGTTCTGGAGCAGCTCCTGGGCTTGCAGGCATTTCCTGCAGGGTTCGCCGTTCGCCAGCTGCTTCTTGACCATCGTTACGCGCATGGAAACCTTACGATTTTTCTTGAAAAGGCCCGTGTTTACGCCAATAAGCCACGGTCACGCTAGCACCGCGAGTCCGGTAATGCTTGCGCGCCCGGCCAGGCAAGGCAATACGGTCGCCCCCGATAGGCCAGGAACGATCATGTCGGTCAACGTCATTCTCGAACTCTACGTTTTCATTCTTGCGGGTGTCGTCGGCTATCAAGTCATCACACGCGTGCCGCCGCTTCTGCACACGCCGCTGATGTCGGCCACCAATGCCATCTCCGCGATCTCACTCGTGGGATCTCTGGTGGCCGCAGGCGCGGATCGCAATATGGTGACCACCGTTTTGGGCGTCATCTCGGTGACGGCCGCGACCATCAACGTGGTGGGCGGGTTCTTGATCACCGATCGCATGCTCAAGATGTTCAAGCGTCCCGGCAAGAGCGAGGCACGCTGATGGCACGCACTCTGTTCATCGAGGGCAGCTACCTGCTCGCGTCGGTGCTGTTCATCCTGGGTCTGAAGAGCCTGACGAAGCCGGACAAGGCGCGCCGCGGCATGAATCAGGCTGCGCTCGGCATGCTGCTCGCCATCGTGGGCACGCTCGTGAACCACGAGATCGTGCGTTACGACTGGATCTTGGGCGGCCTCGTGCTCGGCACGCTGATTGGCTACCCGCTCGGTATGTACGTGCCGATGACGGCGATGCCGCAGCGCATCGCCATCTCGCACATGTTCGGCGCGCTGGCGGCCACGCTGGTGGGCGTGGCCGAGTACTACAGCCATAGCCATCACCTGGGCAAAGGCCAGATGGCGGCGCTGGGCTTCGAAGTCATGTTCGGCGCCCTGACCATCAGCGGCAGCTTCATGGCGTTCGCCAAGCTCCAGGAGCTGATGACGGGCCGGCCGATCACGTACCGCGGGCAGAACCTGATGAATATCAGCCTGTTTTTCGGCACGCTCGCCATCTTCGTTTACCTGATTTTCAACCCCGGCAACGCGCTGCTCTTCTACGTGATGATCGCGTGCTCGGTGCTGTTCGGCTTCCTCCTGGTGCTGCCGATCGGCGGCGCGGACATGCCGGTCGTGATTTCGCTCATGAACTCGTATGCGGGGCTCGCCAGCTCGGCCACGGGCTTCGTGATCGGCAACAACGTGCTGATCATCGCCGGCGCGCTGGATGGCGCATCGGGCTTCATTCTGTCGATCATCATGAGCAAGGCCATGAATCGGTCGTTCGCGAACGTGCTGTTCGGAGCGTTCGGCAGCGCGCCCGAAGCCGGGCCGGCCAAAACGACGGAAGGACTCAGCGTGCGTTCCGTCACGGTGGAGGACGCCTCCGTGCAGCTCGCGTATGCGCGCCGTGTGATCGTGGTGCCCGGCTACGGCATGGCTGTCGCGCAGGCACAGCACGAGCTGCGCGATCTGGCGGATCTGATCGAACAGAACGGCGGCGAGGTGAAGTACGCGATTCATCCGGTGGCAGGCCGCATGCCCGGCCACATGAACGTGCTGCTCGCCGAAGCGCACATCGCGTACGACAAGCTCAAGGACATGGATGAGATCAACGACGAGTTCGCGGACGCCGACGTGGCGCTCGTGATCGGCGCCAATGACGTCGTCAATCCCGCCGCGCGCAACGACAAGTCGAGTCCGATTTACGGGATGCCGATCCTGAACGTGGATCACGCCAAGAGCATCATCGTGATGAAGCGCAGCATGAACCCCGGCTTCGCCGGCATCGAGAACGAGCTCTTCTACGACCCCAAGACAGCGATGCTGTTCGGGGACGGCAAGGCGTCCTTGGTCAAGCTGGTCGCCGAAGTGAAGAACCTGAAGGAAGCTCGCGCGGCCGCTTGAGGGCGCGGGCCGGGTTCCGGGGAAGCTCGGGCCGGATCTGGGCGTATGCTGGAGTCGTGCTACTTTTGAGTGGCGGGAGACTTCTGCGTGCAGGATTCACGGTCGAAAATACTAGTGGGCTCGTTGATGTTGGGCGTCTTGCTGGCGGGTGCGCCCGCGGCACGAGCGGCGCCCAAGGCGGAAACGGAGTCCTACACGGTCACGCTTTCTGCGCAGCGTAGCTACAAGGTGGGGCAGCCCGGCTTCGTGGAGCTGGTGATCGCTGCAAAGCCCGGCTTCAAGATCAACGATCAGTACCCCACCAAATTCGTCGCGGATCCAGCGCCGGCAGGTGTGACGATTCCGGAGAAGACGCTGCGCGGTGGCCGAGGCGCGTTCACTCCGAAGCGCGGAGTCTTGAAGCTCAAGTTGATTCCGAGCAAACGTGGCAGCGCGCGTATCAGCGGCAACGCGGCCTTCAGCGTCTGCAACGAGACGGCGTGCATCGTGGGCAAGAAGCATCTCGACGTGGTCGTGACGATCCTCTGAGCCCGTCAGATCGTCTGGGGCAGTGACCGCCGCGTGGGTCGCACGTGTTTCGGCTCGAGTGCAGCGACCACTCATGCAGTGACTGAGGGAGCCGCGCACAACTCGGCAGAGCGTCGAGGAAAGCCGGCGTGACGCTCACTCGGAAACGTGCGGCGAGCACTCGCCGCGGAGTGTGTGTCCATGTGCTCCATGTCGCACCAAACTCAGTAGCGTGGCTCGTTTTCGCTTTCCATGTGCGACGCCTTCGGGCATGAACGGGGGCGGTCGCAAAGGGCAGGCCCCGGCAAGCGGAGGGGAGGTCGTCATGGATCTCAAGGTGAGCTCGAAGGCCGCAACGCAATCAGAAGCTGCTGCCGCCGATCTACGCGGGCACGCACGAAACTCGCTGACACGCGAGCAACGGCGTTCGCGTAGAAAGCGCGCGGTGCGGGCGCGCACGATCTGCGTCAAACGCGTGAGCCGGCGTGAGCTGGAGCTCGGGCGAGAGCTCTACCCGGAGACGAGCGTGCCTCGGCCCGCGACGCGCGCCGAATGCGGATCCGTTCCGCGTCCGTGTCCGTTCGTTTCGTGCAAGCACCATCTGTATCTGGATGTTTCGCAGCGCACGGGTTCCATCAAACTGAACTTCCCCGACTTGGAGGTCTGGGAGATGTCCAGCTCGTGCGCGCTCGACGTCGCCGACGAGGGCGGTGCAACGCTCGAAAGCGTCGGATCGATTCTGAACGTGACGCGCGAACGCGTGCGCCAACTCGAGCTCGCAGCGCTGGCGCGGCTCACGACGGTTCGCGACATGAAACACCTACGCGACTGGATCGGCGAAGACTGAAATTTCGCGCAGGTTTGCGCGAAGGAGCGCGCTTGCGACGCCGCGCGAGCGCGTGGTAGGACGCTGTCCGGATTTGCTTTGCGTCGTCCCTTCCGCGTATCGAGATCCAATTACGAGATGCCCTTCTCCCCCGGATTTACCGGGCGAGCTCGCATTGATACTCGCGTGTACATCGCGCGTTCTGAGACCGCGGAAGCTTTAGTATTGCGGTAACAGAACGAGCTGCGGCATCCTTCGCGGTCTCGTCGTCGTTCCGAAACATTGCGCTGCTGCGCTCTTACTGCGGGCGCTCCCGCGAAAAGCAGCGAAAAGTAGCTTGCGTTGCCTCGTGTTGTTTTTTTATTCGTCGTACAAGATCGCACGTAGTCCCACAATGGGGCTTGCGGTGCGATATCACACTGATTTCATGCGGGTCCCTGCCGCGGGCGCGTCGTGCTACCGTGTAACATTCGGGACTTCAGCATGACTGAGCGGCAGAGAGTTCTCGGAGCAGCTCGGGTGTCGACCCCCGGACCAATCCTGCGGCGCGACTACGCGCCCGAGGACTTGATCGCGGGTAAATATCGCTTGGTCAGTCCCATCGCCACGGGCGGCATGGGCACCGTGTGGATCGCGCACAACATCGACTTGGACGTGCGCGTCGCACTCAAGTTGATCCGCACGGACGTGGCTGCGCCCATCGCGTCCGGCCGGCTGTTGCAGGAGGCGCGCGCCGCGGCGCGACTCGGTCATCCGGGTATCGTGCGCGTGTTCGATTTCGGCCAGGCGAACGACCAGGACCCGTTCATCGTCATGGAGCTGCTCGCCGGTGAAAGCCTGGCGCACACGCTCGAGCGTCGCACGCGCCTGAACGTGCACCGCGCGCTGCAGACGCTCTTGCCGATCGCGGACGCGCTTTCGGTCGCGCATTCCAAGGGCATCGTTCATCGCGATCTGAAACCCGAAAACATATTCCTTCACCGCACCGACACCGCCTCGGTACAGCCGAAGATCGTGGACTTCGGCATCGCGCGCCTGGGCCGCGAAGAGAACAAGCGGCTCACTCAGGACGGCATGGTGATGGGCAGCCCGGCGTACATGTCGCCGGAGCAAGCGCGCGGTCAGGAAGACGTGGATCATCGCGCGGACGTGTGGTCGTTCGCCGTGGTGCTCTACGAGACGATCACGGGAAAATTGCCGTTCGACGCGCCGAACAACTTCGCGCTCTTGCGCGCCGTAGTCGAAAAGGATCCGAAGTCCGTCGAAGAGCTCGGCGTGGGCGACGCGGAGCTCTGGAAAATCATCGAGCTTGCCCTGCGCAAGGACCGCGAAGAGCGCTGGCAATCCATGCGAGCGCTCGGCGGCGCGCTGGCGGAGTGGCTGGTGGCCCAAGGCGTCAAGAACGACGTCTGCGGAGGCTCGTTGAAGGCCGCCTGGCTGACCACGCCCGAAGAAGAGCGAGCGCGTTCGAGCGTGCCGCCGCCCTCGATCCCCTCCGGCCTCGAATTCCCGCCCCTGAATCCGCGCGAGCTCGTCACGATCGAGACCACGTCCGTTACGCTTTCGCCGCCATCCAAGAAGCGGAATCTCTGGAGAGCGGGCTTGATGGTCGGGGTGGGGCTTTTGGCCGCGAGCGGTTTTTGGTTCACGCGAGAGTACTTGGTGCGCGCGGCCGGGCCGCCCGCCGCGGCCGCTCAAGCGGTGAGTGGGAAGGCCGTGCTCGTGAAGCCAGTGAACCCGCAGCGCGCCGCGAGCACGACGGCAGCGACCCAGGCAGCGCAAGCTGAGCCGGGAAAAGCTCCGCCGCTTCCCGTAACCAGCGCCAAGGGCGCCGCCGTGAATCGCGTCAAGGGCGTAGGGCGCCGTTCGGCGTCGCGCGAGCGCCCGCGAAGCGCTGCCAGTGAGCTGAAGCTGCCCTACTGACGGGCGATGCGTCGTAATGTGTGACCGGCTCTCGATGCAGCGTACGTTCGCCCGTTTAGCCGGCCTGCTCTGTTGCCTGAACCTCGCGCTGGCGGTGATCGGCTTCGCGCCGGTGGCGCGCGCGCAGGATGCGCCGTCGGAAGAGATTCAAGCCGAAGCCCGCGCGCGCTTGCGAGAAGGCGTCAAAGCCTACGAGGCCAAGCGCTACAAAGACGCCGTCGACGCGTTCTTGGCGGCCAACCGGCTCGTTCCGAACCCGGGACTGTCGTTCAATACCGCCAAAGCCTACGAAAAACTCGGCGATGCCGCCGGCGCCTTGTCGTTTTTTCGCGACTACCTGCGGCGCGCCCCGGACGCGTCCGATCGCGCCGAGGTCGAGCGCAAGATCAAGAAACTCGAGCAGCGCGTGCAGGCCAAGGGTCTGATGCAGCTGACGATCCTCTCGGTGCCGCTCGGCGGGACGGTGGTCCTGGACGGCCAACCCGTCGGTGTAACTCCCTGGACGGGGGAAATTGCTCCGGGGGAGCACGGCTTCCGCATCAAACTCGAGGGCTACCGGGATCACGAGCAGACGTTCGAGCTGCCGCGCGACCATGCATTGGATTTGAACGTCCAGCTCGAATCCGCGCCGCCTGAGGCAGCGGCACAGCCCGCGCGCACCCAGCAAGCCACAGAGTCGTACCCGGCGCCGCTGAGCCCCCAGGCGAGTGGGGAGGCGGTCGGGTCGCGGCGCGTGTCGGTGCCTACTTGGGCCGTGCTCGGCGCGGGCACTGCGGCGCTCGGCACTGCGCTCGGCTTCGAGCTGGCACGCCGCAGCGCCGAATCCGACGCCGAAGATGCAACGACGCAACTGGAAGCCATCGAGCACTACGAGACCATGCAGGGTCGCAGAGACGCGGCGCGCATCATCGCAGGGGTCGGCGGTGCAGCGCTGCTCACCGGCGCCGTCCTCTTGTACTTCGATCTGAGCTCCAAGAAAGACGGCGCGTCGAGCGAGCCTCGAGCCATGCTCTCGCGGCCCGGCATCGCCGTCGGCTGCGCACCGGGTGGGCTCGTTGCAAGAGGTAGGTTTTGAGCCGCGGCCAACCCTCGGCCCGTGCTCCGCGCGGCTGGCTGCTGCGCGTGCTCCTGGTGATCGCGCCGTTGATCGTGCTCTTCAATCTGGCCGCGGGCTGTGAGAGCAGCCTCGACGGCGAGTTCGAGGGCAAAGCCTGCGGCTCGGCCGGCCAGTGCGCGCCGGGCTACGAATGCGATCAGAGTCGCAACATGTGCCTGCGCAGCGGGACGCTCGGAACGGACGCAGGCGACTGCCCGTCGGGCCGGACGCGCTGCGGCGCGGAGTGCGTCGACCTCAAGCAGGACTCCGCGAACTGCGGCGCTTGTGGCGCGCGCTGCACGTCGCCGAGCGGCGCCAACGCCGTATGCAATCAGGGCACCTGCGATTTCGTGTGCAGCCCGCGTGAACGCTGCGGTGCCGACTGCGTGGCGCTCGACGCGGATGGCGAGAATTGCGCGCGCTGCGGCAACCTTTGCCCGGCGGTAGACAATGGCGCGCCCGCTTGTAAGAGCGGACAATGCGGAGCCGCCTGCGCCCCGGGTTTCAGCGAGTGCCAAGCTGCTTGTCTCGACCTGAACAGTGATCACGACCACTGCGGCGAGTGCGCCACGCCCTGCGCCGCGAACCAGGTGTGCGGCCTCGGCGACTGCCTCGCTCAATGTCCGACCGGCCTGACGAATTGCCAGGGGTCCTGCGTCAATCCGCAATCGGCCATCAATCATTGTGGCGGATGTGGAAACGCCTGCGCTGCCCCGCGCGGAGCGCGCGCGACGTGTGCCGCCGGGGTATGTGATTTCGAATGCCTTCCAGGGCGCCAGCGCTGCGGCAACGCCTGCGTGAACACGGACTCCGACGCGGCCAATTGCGGCTCGTGCGACCGGAGTTGCGACGCTCCCGAGAACGGCCGCGCCGTGTGTGTCGGGGCGACCTGCGATTTTACGTGTCGGCCCGGCTTCGTCAAGTGCGGCAATGCCTGCGTCAGCACGCAGAGCGACGCCGCCCACTGCGGCAGTTGCGACACGCAGTGCAGCGCCGAGCAGGTGTGTTCGAAAAGCGTGTGCCGGGCGGAGTGTGACAGCGGTCTGACCCGCTGCGGCAACAGCTGCACCGATCCCACCGCTGATCCGGCCAATTGCGGCGCGTGTGGCGCAGCGTGCAGCGTGCCCACCAGCGGGGCCGCGACCTGCAACGCAGGCGTATGCGGCATCAGCTGCGACCTCGGCTTCGTGGCGTGCAACGGCGCCTGCGTCAACGCCTCGACCGACACGCAGAACTGCGGGACCTGCGGCAACGCCTGCGCAGCGCCGCTGAATGGCAGCGCGGCGTGCAGCGCTGGGGTGTGCGGAGTGACGTGCAATCCGGGCTACACGAATTGCGGCGGGGAGTGCGTGAATCTCCAGTCGAGCAAGTCGCACTGCGGCCGCTGCGACAACGCCTGCGCCGCTGCCGAGGTTTGCTCGGCCGGCACGTGCTCCTCGATGTGCACGACGCCACTCACGAACTGCAACGGCGCTTGCACGAATATCACCACGGACACGTCGAATTGCGGCGCGTGCAACCGAGCCTGTACCGCGCCCACGAACGGCTCTCCGGCGTGCACTGCGTCGACCTGCGGTTTCACGTGCATCGCGGGTTTCACCAAGTGCGGCAATCTGTGCGTGGACACGAAGAGCGACATCGCGCATTGCGGGGCTTGCGCCCGACCTTGCCCGGCGCCGGCCAACGGCCGCGCCACGTGCAGCAACTCGCAGTGCGGTGTGCAATGCAATGCGGGCTTCGCCGAATGCAACCGGCTTTGCGTCGACACCAAGACAGACCCCGCCAACTGCGGCCGCTGTGGCGGGGCTTGTGGTGCCGGTCAGGTGTGCTCGAGCAGCGTGTGCGTGCTGCAGTGCCCTGTCGGGCAGACCAACTGCAACGGCCAGTGCACCGACACGCGAACCAATCCGAACAGTTGCGGCGCTTGTGGCACGGTGTGCCCAGCCCGCCCGAACGCGGTGACGGCATGCACCAATTCGCAGTGCAGTTTCACCTGCAATGCGGGCTTCGCCGACTGTGATCGCAATCCGGCAAACGGCTGCGAAGTCAACGTGTTGTCCAGCGTGGACAATTGCGGAGCTTGCGGCCGCGCCTGCTCCGCCAACCACGTGATGTCGCGTGGCTGCAGCGCGGGTCGCTGTGCATCGACCTGCGCGCTCACCTACGGAAACTGCAACCAGCCGGCGGCGCCGGTGGCCGATGACGGCTGCGAACAAGACGCGCTCGAGAACGCAAATTGCGGTGGTTGTGCCAACGCCTGCGCCGCGGGCCTGAACTGCACGGGCGGATTCTTCAACGCCTGCGGCTGTCAGTCGCCCGAGCATTGCCAGGTGGGAGGGGCGCCCGGCAGCACGTGTTCGTCGTTCTACGGCACCTGCCAATGCGCCGGCGAGGTGTGCAACGCGGGCGAGACCTGCGTGGACTTCTTCGGCAGCACGATCTGCTCGTGCAACGGTGCGTTTTCGTGCCAGGGCAGTACCGTGGCGTGCTGCAAAGACGGCTGCCGCAACATGCTCACCGATCCGCTGAACTGCGGCGGCTGTGGCCACGCCTGTCCGACGGGCTTCACGTGCTCGACTGCGGCGTGCCGCTGCACCGCCTCACCGCAGTGTGATGCGGGCGGCGGCGGCACCTGTAATTCGAACGGCTTCTGCGTGTGTAACTCCGAGACCTGCACGACCGGCAAGCGCTGTCAGCCGGGCGGCATCTGCGGATAGGCACGGCGACCCGGAAAATCAGCGTGCGCGCGGCGCGCCCTCCGAGAGCGCGTCCGCGAGCCCCGAAGCGCGCTGGACGCGCGTGCCTATCGCGGCTTGGAGCGCGCTCGGGGTGGCTGCGATTTCTACGCGCCGGCGCGCGCGGGTGACGGCCGTGTACACGAGCTCACGCGTGATGATGGCTGACGGCTCCGGGGGAAGCACGAGCAGGACCTCGTCGAACTCGGAACCCTGGCTCTTGTGCACGGTCATGGCGAACACGGTCTCGTGGGGGGGCAAACGCGACGGCAAAAAGCTTCTGAGCTCGCCGTTCGGTCGTAGAAAATAGGCGCGAGCTGCGCCGCCGGCTTCGCGCACGATGGCGCCCACGTCGCCGTTGAAGAGCTCGAGCTGGTAGTCGTTGCGTGTCACCATGATCGGACGGCCGTCGTAGTTCGGCGTGTGCGGATCGAGCTGGCCGAGGGCGTTGAGCAGTCGTTCGACCAGCGTGTTCATCGCGCCGATTCCGAACGGCCCATTGCGGTGCGCACACAGGACGCGAAAGCCGTTCAGCAGACCGAGCTTGCGACGCACGTCCCGCTCGCGACAGTAGGCGGAATAGCCGCGCAGCACGCTCAGGCGCAGGCGCGCCTCGAGCTGTTTCGGATCGGCGATGCGGATGAGCGCGGTATCGCCCAAGCGCGGTTCGCGGGCGGCGCTGGCGAACTCGAAGGTCAGCTGAGTTCGCTGCGCGGGTGCGCTCTCGGGCAACAGCGCGAGCGCGCTTTCCGCGGCGCCTGCGTTCACCGCCGCGGCCAGTCTGGCGATGCCGCTCTCGGGACCGTAGCGATGACTTTTCGTGAGGTGCACGACCGAGTCCCCGACGCCGGATCGCTCGGCGTGGCCGGTGCCGGTGCCGGGGCTGTGCATTCCGGCGATTTGGCGCAGGCGCTCACTGAACTCGGCCGAGTAGCCCTGTTCGGCGCCTGCGGCGTAGATATCTCCGAACACGGCGCCGGCCTCGATCGACGCCAATTGATCCTTGTCCCCCAGCAGGATCACGCGGGCGCTGGACGGCGTCGCGGTGAGCAATTTGGCGAGCAGCGCTAGATCGACCATCGAGGCCTCATCCACGAGCAAGACGTCGATCGGCAAAGCGTTGCGCTCGTTGTGCCGAAAGCGCGTCGGTGTGCGCGGCAGGTAGCCGAGCACGCGATGGATCGTGGATGCCGCGCTCGGAATCAACGGCTGCAGCTTGGGTTCCACGACCCGGCCGAGGTTCTCGGTGATCGACTCGCTGAGGCGCGCCGCAGCCTTGCCGGTGGGCGCGACGAGCGCGATGCGCAGCGGCGCGAGGCCTCGTTCTAGCGTTTGCTCTTGCAAGAGCGCGAGCAGTTTGACGACGGTGTACGTCTTGCCGGTGCCCGGTCCACCTGAAATCAAGGCGAAGCGCTTGTGTGCGGCGAGCAGCACCGCGATTTGTTGCAGGGCTTCGGGGGTGGAGCTCGCATCGGAAGTCGGAAATAGTCGAGCCAGGCTGCGCGCGAGCTCCTCTGGCGCTGCCGTTTCCGAAAGTCCGGACGCTCGCAGCCGAATTTGCTCGGCGAGCTCCTGTTGATACGTCCAATAGCGATGAAGATAGAGGCGCCCGGCGCCATCCAGCACCAGCGGGCGCGCCGCCGTGCCGTCGCTCACCAGGGCCGATTGGCGCAGCAGCGCGAGCCAGCGATCGGGCTCTGGCCAGGGTATGCCGCGAATGGGCTCTTCTTCCGCGTCGTACAACTCGGTGCTCACCACGCGGGTCAGGTCGACGCAGACATGACCATTCTGAACGGCACGGCTGGCGAACGCCGCGGCCAGCAGCACTTCGGGCGGCTCTGACGCGAGCCGTCCGAGAGCGACGGCAAAGTGCCGGTCGAGCGCGGACAGCACGCCGCGCGCCGCCAGCTCCTCGAGCAGGTTGGAGGACGCCAGCTGCGTCCCGCTCTGCCCGGCCGAATTTGCAGCAGGGACAGTCATGTGCCGACTCCGGCGCTGCCTCCGAACAGGGACGACAAACGTTCGATGCGAGCCAAGGGCGGTCTCTCGAAGAACACGCCGCTGGCTGGGCCGCTGCTCGGCGTCATGCCCTTCAAGAACAAGTAGTACACGCCGCCGAAGTGTTCGCCGTAGTCATAGCCGCGTACCCGCTGCGCCAGGTAACGATGCATGGCGACCGTGTAGAGGTGGTACTGCAAGTAATAGTGACTCGCTGCCATCACTCTGGGTAGCTCTTCGCGAGAATACGCGCTGAGCGTGTCACCGAGGTGATTGGTTTTGTAATCGACGATGTACCAGCGCCGGTGCTTCTGGAATACGAGATCGATATAGCCCTTCAAGTAGCCTTGCACGGGTAAGAAGCGCAAGCGGCGTACGCGCTCGGCGTAGTCGACGGGCAGCGCGCTACTCGGAAAGTCGGCGAATGTCCGAGCGAGCTCGCGCCGCGTCAGCCGATCGAGCTCGATCGCCGTGCCGTCCGAATCGGCTCCACGCTGAAGGACGGGCATGTGAAATTCGAGCTCGTTGAGCCGCTCCGGCACGCTGACGCTTCGGAGCGTCAGCTCGGGGCCTTCGGCGCGGAGCGGTGTGTCGAGCAGGGCATCGAGTGCGGCGAGCACGCTGTCCGTCAAAGACTCCGCGTAGCCAAAGCTCGAGAGCTTGCTGCGTGCGGCGCCCGCGAAGTCTCGACCCGAAAAATCGATGATCTCCAGGAGCTCGTGAAAGAAGTTGCCGGCGCGGGCTCCGCGCGGAAATTGGGCCAACAAGACCGCGTCCGAGCCGCGTTTCTCGGCGGAGCGAAGCTCGGTCGGTCGCGCGATTTCGCGTTCGTCGCGATCGCGGCCCTCGTCGTCGTCGATGGCGAACGGTTCCGGGGCCGCGCCGGACACGAGACCCGAGAAGCTCGTCGTCCGATAATGTGGCGACAGACGAAAACTCTCCGGCAAGCTCCGCGCCGCCAGGGCTGAAAGGGTAGCGCCGGACATCGGCCGTTCGCTGCAGCTTTCCGTTGCGCTTCCGTCCCGGATGCGGATCAAACCACGTGAGGCCTGTTGATGTCGTTCGAGGTCGCGGCGCATGCCAGCGTCGTCCAGCTTCAGCCGGTCGAAAATGGCCTTGCAATCGCGGTCGGGGGCGGCAGCGTTGCGCGGCCAGTGCAGCACGTAGGCGAGCGGGGACTGCTTGAAGTCCCGCGATAGTGCGCCCCACGTCACCACGCAGCGGTGGCGCGCGCGCGTGAGCGCCACGTACAGAAGGCGCAAGCTTTCGGCGCAGCGCTCCCATTCCGCGAGACGTTTGTAGGCCTTGTGCTCCTCGGAACCGCTGTTGAACACGAGCTCGGCGGCGTCTTCGCGCTGGGGATCGTGAAATACGAAGCACTGCTGTTCGGCTTGACCGAGCAGCGTGCCGTTCCACAAGTAGGGGCAATACACGATCCCGAATTCGAGCCCCTTGCTGCGGTGTACCGTCAGGATCTTCACCGCGCGCTCGTCGCTTTCGAGACGCACCTGTGTGTCCTCGGTGCGACTTTGATCCGTCCCGCTCGCATGGCGTTGCTGCGCGAGCCAATGAACCAGGCCGCTCGGTCCCAGGTCTGCCGCGCGGCTGGCGGCGTGCAGTAACTCCATGAGGTGCAGCAGGTTCGTCATGCGGCGTTCGCCGTCGGTGCGCGCCAGGATGCGCTGCTGAATGCCGCGGCTGTCGAGCAGGCTCTGGAACATTTGCACGAAGCCGCGCTCCATCCAGAGCTCGTGCCAGCGCCGAAAGCTTTCGAGCCAGCTTTCCCAGCCCTGCTCGTCGTGCGCCAGCGCATCCAGCTCACTGGCCGTGACACCGAGCAGCTCGCTGCTCAGCGCGGCGCGCACCCACTGGGCGTCGCTCGGGTCGGAAATCGCGCGCAAGACCAGCGCGAGCTCCTGCGCTTCCACGCGCTCGAACACGCTGGCGTCTCCCAAGACCACGCTCGGAACTCCGCAGGCTTGCAGTTCGCGCTGCATGGCGAACGCTTGCTGATTCGTGCGGGTCAACACGGCCACGTCGGAGGCGTTCACGGGCCGGCCCGCGATGCTGGAGGTTCCAGCCAAGAGCGCGCGAATGTCTTTGGCCGTGAGCTCGGCGCTCAGGCGCTCTGCCGTGGGCTTGTTG
>DATHEN010000660.1:0-16032 GCA_035318565.1 Polyangiaceae bacterium | reverse complement strand
ATCGCCCACCACCACGGCGTCGTGGATATAGGCACTCATGCGCAGCTTGCTCTCGATGTACTGGGGCGCGATATTCTTGCCGCCGGCCGTGATGATCAGGTCCTTCTTGCGGTCCGTGATGCGCAAGCGCCCGTGCGCGTCGAATTCGCCGATGTCGCCGGTGTGCAGAAAGCCGTCGGCCAGCACCTCGCGAGTCGCGGCGGCGTCGCCGAAGTAACCCAGCATCACGCCCGGGCTCGAGACCAGAATCTCGCCGTCCTCCGCGATCTGGATCTCGAGGCCCGGCACGGGTTTACCGACGGTGCCAGGAGGTTGGAAGCCAATGGCGTTGGTGGAGATGATGGCCGTGGATTCGGTCATCCCGTAGCCCTCGACGAGCGGCACGCCGAGGGCCTGAAAGAACGAGATCACGTCCGGCGAGATCGGCGCTGCACCGGAGAGCGCATAGCGCACGCGGTCGAGCCCGAGTTTCTCACGCAACGGGCGCAGCACCGTGAAATCCGCCACGGCATGCTGCACGCCGAGCGTTCCCGGCAACGCCGGCGCAGCGCCGGTTTCTGCATTCGCTGCGCGCTGCCGGGCCGCCGCCACCAGCCGCCCTACTTCCAATGCCCAGGCGTACGCGCGACGCTTGCTCCAGGTGCTGTCGCGCATTTTGAGCTCCACTGCGTTGTACAGTTTTTCCCAAATGCGCGGCACGGCGAAGAAGACGTGCGGGCGCACCTCGGCGAGGTTGTCACGCACCGTGTCGAGCGTTTCGGCAAAGCTCACCACCGAACCGTTCACGACCTGATTGAAGACCGTGATGGTACGCTCCGCGATGTGACAGAGCGGCAAGAACGAAAGATACTCGTCGCCTTCGTTCGGGCCGAGGACACCGTGCAGGCAGGTGCAGGCCCACACGATGTTCTCGTGGCTGAGCATCACGCCCTTCGGCGGTCCCGTGGTCCCGGACGTGTACACGAGAATCGCCACGTCGCGCTTTTCGCGCTCTGCCCAGGCTGACGGGACCCGCTCCGGCTCTGCTGCCGCGAGCTCGCCACCGCGAGCCAGAAAAGCATCCCAGAACATCACGCCGTCGTGGCGGAAGTGACGCAAGCCTTTGGGATCGATCACGACGACTCGATGAACGTCTCCTGCGTCCAAGAGCGGCAAGAGCTTGTCGAGCTGCTCCTCGTTTTCGGCGACGATCACGCGCGTGCCCGAATGACGCACGATGTACGCGATCTGCTCGGCGGCGCTCGTCGTGTACATGGCGCATGTCACGCCGCCTGCCGCCAGAATTCCGACGTCGCTCACCAGCCACTCCGCCCGGTTTTCACAGATCAAGCCCACGCGCTCACCGGGCTTCACCCCCGCGTCGATCAGCGCCGCAGCAAACGCGCGTACGGACTCAGCGTACTGTCTCCAGCTGATCTCCTCCCACAAGCCGAGACGTTTGCGACGGAGCGCCGTGGCATCGGGTCGGAGCTTCGCGCGTGCGAAAAAAAGCGCCGGCAGCGTCTCGCGATCGGCCTCGGCGGGAACCGATGCGGTCATAGCCGCGTGCGTCAACGGCGGTTCGCGCATCGGCGCTTTCGTGTTCATCACGAGAGCAGTATAGTCCGTCGCGAGCTCTCGCGTGGTGTGAGCTACAGCAAGGATCCGTGGCCGAGCAACTCAAGCGCAGCTACCTCGACGACCTGACCATTTTCGAGGGAACTCGAGCGCGGTTGCTGTTTTTTGGCCTGCTGGCAGGCATCTGTCTATTCGGGCTGTCTGCAGGGGAGTACGCGCTTTACGTCGCTACCACGCTGGCGGTGTTCGTGATCGCCGCCACGGGTTTGAATTTACTGGTTGGCTACACTGGGCAAATTTCACTGGGCCACGCTGCGTTCCTGGCCATCGGTGCGTACACGCACGTGCTCTTGTACACGCAGGGCTTGCCCTTCTTCGTGTCCGCAGCGGCAGGAGCGCTGGTTGCTGGCTCATGTGGCTGGTTGCTCGGGCTACCTGCGCTGAAGTTGCGCGGGCCCTATCTGGCCATTTGCACATTGGGCTTCCAGGTCGCGGTGGATCAGATTCTGGGCCGCTGGGAATCCGTGACCGGAGGTCGCATGGGTCTCGGTGTCCCTGCCCCGGATGAAGTGGCAGGCCTGGCGGCTGTGCTCGGTATCGGCAAAAACAGCCTGTACTTCTTGGTGTGCGCCGCGCTCACCACGCTGACACTGCTCGGCGTGTACAACCTGGCGCGCTCGCGAGTGGGCCGCGCCCTGGTCGCCATTCGTGACAACGAGACCGCCGCAGAGGCTGCCGGGGTCGATCTGGTGCGCTACAAGACACTTTCCTTCGCGCTCAGCGCCGCGATCACGGGCCTGGCCGGCGCGCTGTGCGCCCACCTGTTCGACCGCATCAATCCCAGCAACTTCACGCTGATGCTGTCGATCGAGCTGCTCGTGATGGTGCTCGTGGGCGGGTTGGCTTCCGTGCTCGGCTCGGTGCTCGGCGCGGCGCTGCTCGTTCTTTCGCAGAACCTGCTCAGTAGTTTTCGGGATTATCAGTCGATCGTCGTGGGCGGCATCCTGATCACGGTGCTGCTCTTCGAACCGATGGGCCTGCGGGGACGCTGGCTGCGCATGAAATACTATTTGAAGGCGTGGCCCTTCTGATGAACTTGTTCCTGCAAAATCTGATCAGCGGTCTCTCGGCGGGCAGCGTGTATGCGCTGCTGGCGGTGGGTCTGGTGCTCATCTACAAGAGCAGCGAGGTGCTGAACTTCGCGCACGGCTCGTTTGCGATGTTCGCCACGTTCATCGCCTACCACCTCTCGGTGACGTCGGGTTGGCCGCTGCCGGCGGCCATGATCGCCGCGCTGGTGTGCGCGTTTTTGATCGGAGCTTTCGTGTACCGCGTCACCCTGGATCGCGCTCGCCAAGGGGGCTCGCACGCCGTCGTCATGGTGACCATCGGCCTGCTCATGATCATCGAGGGACTCGCCGGCTGGATCTGGGGCACGGACACCAAGGAATTTCACCACTTTTTCGGCGAGTCCGGCAGCATCGCCCTGCCCGGTGATCTGGTCGTTTCCGTGCACGACGCCTGTATCTTGGCGATAGCGCTCGGCCTGGTACTGCTGCTCTCGCTCTTCTTTCGTTTCACACGCGTCGGTATCGCGCTGCGCGCCGTGTCGCAAAACCAGGTCGCGGCCGAGCTGATGGGTGTCCGCGTGACGCGCGTGCACGCTTTGACTTGGGGCATCGCCTCGACACTCGCAGCGATCGCGGGGCTCTTGGTGGTGCCGAAGCTCTTCCTCGAACCCTCCATGATGTTCGCGCCGACGCTCAAGGCTTTCGCCGCGGCGGTGCTCGGTGGCATGAGCTCGATCGCCGGCGCAATCCTGGGCGCGTGGATCCTGGGCGTGGTGGAAACGCTGGCTGGCGCGTTCATCTCGACGGAATTCCAGGCCAGCATCGCGTTCCTGATTATCGTGTTGGTGCTGGCCGTGCGCCCCGAAGGCCTGCTCGGCAAACGCATCATCAAAAAGGTTTAGGGTCTGGACACACTCACAGCCCATGGACAGCACTTCTTCGGCTCCTTCGGGTACGTTCACGTTCACGGGCGGGCCAATTCAGGGACAGACACTAGCGGGCGGCTATACGCGTCGCGTCGTGAGGCGAGACTGGAATCGCGCAACACTCGTGTGTTACGCACGGAAGGCGCGAAGAGCGCCACAGGAGGAGTGAGGCGTGCGAATCAAGATGCGGCGTCGAGATGCAGCTCTGCTGCTGGGCCTGCTGGCGCTCGGGTTACCGGGCTGTAAAAAACGTGAACCGGCGGCGAACAAGGAGCTGAGCGTCGGCTCCAGTGCTGCCACGCCTTCAGGAGCGCCCCGCACTCCGGGCGTCACCAACGACAAGATCAAGATTGGAAGCTGGGGTCCCCTGTCCGGTCCCGCCGCACAATGGAGCGCCGTACTTCACGGCATGAACGCTTATTTTTCCTTCATCAATGATCAAGGCGGCGTTCATGGCCGCAAGATCGAGTTCGTCTTCCGCGACGATCAATACAGCCCCTCGAAGACTCCGGGCATCGTGCGGGAGCTGGTCGAAAAAGAAGAGGTGTTCGCCCTGATCGGCGGCATCGGCACGGCGAATGGGCGAGCCGTCGCGGACTATCTGGAAGAGAAGGACGTGCCGTTCTTCACGCCGGCGTCGGGAGATCGCTTCTGGTCCGATCCGGGCAAGAAGAACGTCTACACCGTGTTCCCGCGCTACGTCACCGAGGGCGAGATCCTCGGCAGGTATGCGGCCACCGAGCTCAAGGCCAAGAAGGTCGGCGTGCTCTTTCAGGATGACGACTTCGGCAAGCAAGGTCTGGAGGGCGTGAAGAAGGGTGTGGCAGCGGCCGGCGGACAGGTCGTCGTGGAAGTGTCGTGCCAACCGGTGGATACGGATCTCGGTGGGCAGGTCAGCCAGATCGTGCAGGGCAAACCGGATGCGCTGATCGTGTTCGCGGCGCCGAAGCAGGCGGTCACGGCCGTGAAGATGCTCGATGCGCAGAACAAGAAGCCGAAGATCGTGACGAGCTTCGTGCTCAGTGATCCGATTCTGTTCAAGTTGGCGGGCAAAGCCTGGGAAGGCACGATCGCGTCTACGGCCGGAGCTCTTCCAGCGGGCGAAAGTGAAGCCGCCAAGCAGTACCGCGAAATCTTGCAGAAGTACGGCGCTGGTAAGTTGCCGGTTGGAAACTTCACCCTGGCGGGCTTTCAGTTCGCCATTCCCTTCGTGGAGGCGATGCACCGCGCAGGTCGCGATCTGAGTCGCCCGAAAGTGTACGAAGCGCTCCAGAGTCTCAAGGACTGGTCCGGCCCCGCGCTCTACTGGAAGAGCGCCGATCTCGGGCCCAAGATCACCTTTTCACCCACGAAACGCCTCGGCAACGACAAGGTCTATCTGATCGTGGCCAAGGACGGGAAATGGGAAAAGCTCACCGACTGGCTCTCTGCTGATGCCAACTGAGGCGCACGAAGCTCGGAGCTCGGCGCCGCTCCTGTCCGTGGACGGCGTGGGCATCGCGTTCGGCGGAGTGCGTGCGCTCCGCGGCGTTTCGATGACCGTCAACCAGGGCGCCATCGTCAGCGTGATAGGTCCGAACGGTGCCGGCAAGACCACCCTCTTCAACTGCATCACGGGGGTGTATCGCGCCGACGTCGGTCGCGTGCAGCTCGCGGGGCAGGAACTGGTCGGTCTCAAACCGCATCGCATCGCCGCGCTGGGGATTGCGCGCACTTTTCAGAACATCGAGCTATTCGCGCGCATGAGCGTGCTGGACAACCTGCTCCTCGGCCGGCACCGCCACATGCGCACGGGCGCGCTGGCGGGCATGTGTTTTCTGCCCAGCGTCAAACGCGAGGAAGCCGCGCAGCGCCGCCGCGCCGAAGAGATCCTCGATTTTCTCGACCTGCAGTCCGCGCGCGATCGATTCGTTGCACAGCTGCCATATGGCGTGCGCAAGAAGGTGGAGCTGGCGCGCGCTCTAGCCGTGGAGCCGAAGCTGCTCCTCCTGGACGAGCCGTCCGCCGGCATGAACGCTGAAGAAAAAGAGGACCTGGTGCACTTGATCACGGATATCCGGGACGAGATGCGCGTCACGATAGTCCTCGTAGAACACGACATGGGCCTGGTGATGGGCATCAGCGATCACGTGGTCGTGCTCGACCATGGCGAGCGCATCGCCGAAGGCTCGCCCGCCGAAGTCACGCAGAACGACGCCGTGATCCGCGCTTACCTGGGCAGCGACACCAAAGCGCAGAGCGCCATCGCCGGTGCTACTGGTCCGCGGGCGCCCGCGCAGGCTGGGGCGGGCGCGAGGTCCGCGGCACAGGGCTCCACACCATGAGCGTGACAGAGCCGCTCGCGGAAGCGCGAACGCCTGCGGCCGAGCGAGCGCCCTTGCTCGCCTGCCAAAACTTGGAGGTGTTCTACGGCAAGTACCTGCAGGTGCTGCGCGGCGTGAGCTTGGATGTAGCACAGGGCGAGGTGGTCGCGCTGCTCGGCCCGAACGGTGCCGGCAAGACCACCTTGATCCGCACGGCCATGGGTCTCATCTCGGGGCAACCGGAGCGCGGCTCGGTGAACTTCGCCGGCGCCGTAATGAACCGCTGGGATACCGGCCGCCGCGTGCAAGCGGGCCTCGCCTGCGTGCCGGAGGGCCGCGAGGTCTTCCCCGAGCTTTCCGTGCGTGAAAATCTGATCATGGGCGGCTGGCGCGCACGCGCACACAGCACGGCGGAAGATCTGGAGCGCGTATTTGCGCGCTTTCCGATCCTGAAAGATCGCACCCGGCAAATGGCCGGAACGTTGAGCGGCGGTGAGCAGCAAATGCTGGCCATCGGACGCGCCTTGATGAGCCGCCCCAAGATGCTGCTGCTCGACGAGCCTTCGCTCGGCCTCGCCCCCAAAGTCGTCGAAAGCATCTTCCAGATCCTGAGCGAGCTGGCGCGAGAAAACATCGCCCTCTTGCTGGTCGAGCAGAACGCACGCCTGGCTTTGAGCATCGCCGAGCGCGCCTACATCCTCGAAAGCGGGCGCATCGTGCTCAGCGGCTCTTCGGCAGAGCTCGCGGACAACCCCGACGTGCGCGAGTTTTACTTGGGGATCAAACAATCTGCGAGCATCAAGGGCTATCGCCGCTACAAGCGCCGCCGAAGGTGGGCGTAAGGCCACGCCCAAAACGCCTCATTCTGCCCGCGGACGTTTCCGCCTACACTCGGCCCGCGAGTGATAGTCGAAATTGCGATCGTCCTGATTCTGGTGCTCATCAACGGTGTGTTGTCGGGCACGGAGATTGCTGTCGTCTCGATCCGCAAGACACGGCTGAATGAGCTCGTCGACGAACGCGGTCGCCGCGCTCGCGCCCTGGCTCGCGTGCGCGAGGATCCGGAGCGCTTCTTCGCGACGGTGCAGATCGGCATCACGGTCGTGGGCGCGACAGCCGCGGCGTTCGGCGGTTCCACCTTCGCGCAGCAGCTCGAGCCCGCGCTGCGGAATCTGCCCGGTGTGGGCGTCTATTCGCGCCAGCTCGCCATGGCCATCGTGGTGGCGGGCATCTCGTACCTTTCGCTGGTGCTGGGTGAGCTCGTGCCCAAGTCACTCGCCCTGCGCCATGCCGAGAGTTACGCGCTCTGGGTGGCGCGTCCGCTGCTCACGCTCTCGTCCATCACCCGACCGCTGGTCTGGTTATTGACCGCGAGCTCCAATGTAATCCTGCGTCCGTTTGGGGATCGAACCCAGTTCAGCGAGACGAAAATTTCGACGGACGAGCTGCAGCAGGTGATGGTGGAAGCCACCAGGAGCGGTTCGGTTCACCCGGCGGCTGGAGAGATCGCCGCACGCGCGCTCGAGTTCGGCCGACTCTCGGCTGCCCACGCCATGGTGCCGCGCGAGCACGTGATCTCGCTCCGCAAGGGCGCCGACATGGACGACTTGCGACGTATGCTGCTGGAGCACGGGCACACCCGTGTGCCGCTCTACGAACGCGATCGCGACGAAGTCATCGGCTACATCAACGTGAAGGACGTGATCGCTCTGTTGCTCGAAAAGGAGCTGTTCATCCTCGACGACCTGATCCGCCCCGCGCTCTTCGTCCCCGAGTCGAAGCCTGCCGTGGACCTACTCGAAGAGATGCGCAAGCAGCGCGTGCCGCTCGCGATCGTGATCGACGAAGTCGGAGCCATGGCCGGCCTCGTGACCATGGAAGACCTGCTCGAAGAGCTCGTCGGAGAGATCTTCAGCGAGCAGGCCGATGTCCGTGAGGACGTCGTGAAGGAAGCGGACGGCAGCTATCGGGTGAGCGGGACCATGCCGCTGCGCGATTTGAATCGCACGCTCGACCTCGCGCTGCCCGAAGGGGACGGGTATTCCACGTTGGGCGGACTGTGCATGGTTCTCGCGGAACGTATACCCGCCGCGGGTGAGCACCTCGAGAGCCCCGACGGCACCCACCTGGAGGTACTCGAGGCGAGCGAGCGGCACGTGAACTTGGTGCGTGTTCAGCCGCCCAGAGAACCCAGCACGCCACCCGATGAAAACGCTTGAAGCAGGGCCCGCTCGTTCGATCGCGCGGCAGGGTGTACTCTAGACGTCTTCGAGCCAGCGATGAGCCCTGGTGACCGCCATGGATGAGCCGCGCGACGCCCAGCAAAGAGCAGCCAAGCTGCGCACGTTGAGTGAGCGCGGAGACTTCAGCGTCTGCCTGGACGACGACACGCCGGAACGCGTGCTGCTGGTAGCTCGACCCGATGCAGACCGGGAACGCGCCCAGCAGCGTCTGGAAACTCTGGCCGCCGCTCACGCGCGCGCGGCCGACAGCGTGATTCCCCGCGTTCTTTCGAGCGGATGCCGCGAAGGTCGCCCGTTCATCGCGTTCGACTGTCCGGCCGTCACGGACTTCGCCCATGTGCTCGAAGCCGTCGGACGCGAGAAGACGCACGCGCAGTACGTCGAAGCCATCACCCTGATCGACCTCTTGCTGACCTCGCTCGCGCGCATCCACGAGCTCGGCTTGTCCGTCGGTGCGCTCAGTACCGCTAACCTGTTCCTGGATGCCAGCGGCCAGGTCTACCTGATCGGCATCGGCGACAACGTGCTGGCCATAGATGGTCAGGGCGCGCCGCTGCGCCTGCCGGACGTGTGTGTCGCACCCGACGTGGCCGCCGGCGCCCCAGCGTCCGCCGGAGGAGATCTGTACGCCGTCACGTTGCTGTGCCGGCGCTTGATCCCGCACGTGATCTTTCCGCCCGCCGCCGAACGCGTGTTGCAAGGCAGCTTCACACCGGAGGACTACGAGCTCGGGCAGCTGTTCGCGTGGTCCAGTCTCGCCATTTTGGCCAGTCATCCGGCGCGCCGCCCCTCGTTTGCCGAAGCCATCGAGAAAGAGCACCGTGCCTGGGAGCTGCTCGGCGTCACGCCAGACCCGGCGGCGTTCTTCGACCTCATGCGCCGCAGCCTGCCCGGTCCGGATCTCGAGCTCATAGTCGATGAGGAGATCACTCGAGTTCGGCTCGGCACGACACCGAGCCAACCGCTCGGCTCGCGTCGCGCGCTGCGCCGTATCCTGAGCGCATTGATCGAACGGCATCGTTCGTCGCCAGGACAGGCGATCGCCGTCACCGAGCTCGTGGAAGCGGGCTGGCCCGGTGAATCCGTGATCCCGGAAGCAGCGGCGAACCGCGTCTACGTCGCGCTCTCGTCACTGCGAAAATTGGGCCTGGATGCGGCCATCGAGCGCTGCGACGGCGGCTGGCGCCTCACGCCGAGCATGCGGGTGCGGGTGGACAAAGTCGCTGCCGCAGCTCAGCCGCCGCCCGAGTCGGATCGGGCGAGCTAAGCCGGCTGGTCAAAGACTTGCGCTGGCGAGATTTCGGACGATCGCGCTCAGGGCGGCGAGCCGGACTCCAGTTCGACCCGGTGCCCACGGCGCTCGGAGCTCTGCATTCAGGCGCTCGGCGGCTTGGCTGATGTCACCCGGTTTGGCGCGCAGAAACTGGCGGATTCCGCGGCGCACGTCGAGGCGCCTCGACAGCGGCGCGCCGCGGGTGCGGATCAGCTCGGATGAAAAGAAGCCCCAGCCGCAAAGCAAATCCGAGGGACGCTGAAAGCCGGCCCAAGCATCGCGGAATTCGGGCCACGTCATTGCGTTCTCGAAGCGCGCGGCCTCGAGCGCCGTCTGGCGGGTGAACGACGGCGCCAGCGGGTGCTCGGGCTTCACGAATGCTTCGAAACGCTCACCGGTCGCGACGCGCTCCGCGGCCCAGTGCACCAGCTCGGGAAACGGGCCGAGCGGCGTGCCCCGCGGCCAGGCGTTGGCTTCGCCGTAGCCCACGACCAGGTTCGACAGCTCGCTCGCGAGTAGTTGCAGCAGCGGATCGATGCGCGGCGCACGCGGGCGCGACACGTGCCTTCGCTGCCTGCGCTCGGCGAAGCCCAGTTGCTGCTCGACCATCGCGTCGAACGGCGCCAGCAAGCCGCTAGCGAGCGACGGATCTCGTTCGAGGATGCAGAGAGCCTCCACGATCGCCTCGATCGTCGACACGCAGTGCTGCGCCGGCTCACGCCGAATCCGGTAGCGACTCGGCACGGCAGGGTTCAGCGCGTAGCGCGGCAACTGCAAGAGCTGTGGGTTCTTCTTGACGAGCTTTGCGGCCTGCCACCAGGTGCCGTCGATCACGCACAACGTGACCGGACCGCTCGGCGGCTCCGTCGCCAGATCGCGCGCGCCGTCACCCGGAAACAACAGAACAGCGGGTGCGGAAGGGTCGCCGAGCGCTGCTCGAACCGGGACGCTGTCCGCGAATTCGACACCGATGTGGCGTTCGGCGTTCGCCAGGGACAGCTCCGCCAAGCGCGCCGTTCCGACGGGTACGGTGCTCTCGCGCGGATGCTGCAGGATGACGACGCGGGTTCGGGTGCGGACCGGAGCGATGTAACTGCACAGACACACGGCCGACGGACGAGCGCAGCCCTGACACACCGAACGCGGCAAAAACGCGGTCTCCGGCGCAGCGGAGCTCATGTGAGAGCGCCCAGTCTACGTGCGATTTCCGTCAGGCAACTCCCGGCCGACATCTCGAGCTTGTAGGCGGCGAGCGGGTCGGCCCGCGTCGGCCCGCGGTTGACGATTGCGATCGGCATTCCGCGCCGGCTCGCTTCGCGCGCGAAGCGAAAGCCCGAAAACACCGTCAGCGACGAGCCCACGACCAGCAAGAGCTCCGCTTCGTGGAGCAACTCGAAGGCGGCGTCCACGCGTACCCGCGGCACGTTTTCACCGAAGAACACCACGTTCGGCTTCAGCATACCCTGGCAGGCGCTGCAGGCCGGCGGCACGAAGCTCTCGACGAGCTCCACAGCCAACTCGGCGTCGCCATCGGGCGCGCTACGAGCCGCTACCTTGGCCAGCTCGGGGTTGCGCGCCTCGAGCTGAATCTGCAGCTCCGCGCGCTGAACCGCCGCGCCACAGTCGAGACAGCGCACTTCGGCCAGCGCACCATGTAGCTCGATTACGCGCCGAGCGCCCGCAGCGTGGTGCAGCCGATCGACGTTCTGCGTGATGACTCCGCGCACGCGCTCCACCCGTTCCAGAGCCGCCAACGCGTAATGTCCGGCATTCGGCAGCGCCCTGGAAAATGCACGCCAGCCGATCATCGACCGCGCCCAGTAGCGGCGTCGCGCGTGCTCGTCGTGGACGAACTCGCGGTACTGAATCGGCGGCCGGCGAGGCGCCGGCCTATCCACTCCCCGATAGTCCGGGATGCCCGACTCCGTGCTGCAGCCCGCGCCGGTCAGGACGGCCGTCTTGCACTGCTCCAAGAGACTCGCGAGGCTTTGAACCGTGGCGGCGTCGCTGAGGGTCACGCGCCCGCGCGTTGTGGCAAGCCCCAGATCGTCGCGAGGCGATCGAGCAGCTCAGCCTCGCGCGCGACGATCGACTCGCGCACGGCCATGTCGAACAGGAGCGCAAAGATGAGCTCCCGCGCCTCGGGCCGGGTCACTTGCGCAGCTGCGCGCACTATGGCTTCGGCGTCAGCGAACTGAGCTGCTTCCGTCGCCGCCTTGCCGAAGCGCTCGTCGCCCACCTCTCGGGCTATCTGCTCGAGAAAGTCCGCCTCTTCGCTGGACGCCTCGCCATCTAGGCGGGCCATCAACCCGAGCGTGGACAGCAGGGTCACCAGTTCGCGATGTTCGAGCTCAGCAGCGTTCATGCCGAGCTGTTTTTAACACCACCCCTCGGTCGAGGCGAGGCACACCGGGACGGGGGCCGATTTCACGCAATTACCAGCGTCCGCACTCGTGCAAGAGCTCAGCCTCCACCGAAGTCGTCCAGGACGATCGGGTCCGACTCGGGCCAGCAGCCCACGCCGATACGGCCGCCGCTCGCGTGATGTGGAAAATCAGGCACCAACACCGAGAAGATGCGCGTGCCGTTCTTGTAAACCTCGACTTGACCGGTCGGCAGCGCTCGCCCGCCCAGCTGATCACCCGACTCGAACAGTGCTGGCGTTTCGAACTCCTGCCATTCGCCGCCGCTGCACGCATGGACGCCCACCACGCCGTCTACTGGCAGGTACACGATCTCCATCAGCTCACAACCGGTCAGCCCCTGCGCCTTCAGCGTCAGAAATATTTCATGCGCCTGAGGGTCGATCGTGGTGAGCGTCATGAATGCCTGCTGCACGGGTCCGAACGGTTCCGCCCAGAACATCGGACCGCAGGCGCCAGCGACGTGCGTAATTGCAGAGCTCGTGATCGCAAAGTCGGCCTTCGGCCCCAGCCAATTGGCGCCCAGAGCACCATCCGCGCGATTGAAGCGATCGAGCAGCGCGGTGTTCGGAAATCCGCCCCGCCCGCCGTCACGCGCGTCCGCTGAGCCATCTGCAGGCGAGCCGCCCGCGCCGCCACGCCCCGCGCTGGCATCGCTACCTGCGCCACCTGCGCTGCCTGCGCTACCCCCCGCACTGCCTGCGCTACCCGCACTGCCTGCGCTACCCGCACTGCCGCCCTGGCTGGCGTCCGGCTCACCCGCGCGCACGCTGAACTCCGAGCTGCTGCACGCGCACAGCCCCCCGAGCAGCAAGGCAAACACCGCCACTTTTGCCGACGACACCAGCTGTAAACGTATCACGCGGGTGCGCCGGCGCCCAGACCGAGCGCTTAATCGCCTTCCCTGAGCTCGGATTTTACGAGCACGACCTGGTACGGATTCCACGTCGATGCATTCCAATAGACGTCAGCGGCCCGGGTTTCGCCCGCTTTGAGCGTCACACGATCGGTCACGTCCTCGGTCCACTCTTCGATGATGTTGGCGCCGTACAGCCGCCCCATGCGGTTGTCGTCGAGCGCGCCGCCGACCTTTTGCGCCACGTCTCCAGCGATGCAGCTGCCCGCCTTGTTCAGAAACTCACCGAGCGAATGCCGGCTGGCAAGCCTGCCGATGCTGCGGAACACCTCGAAGGGACCATGCGGATCGCTGTCCTCGATACAGCCGGGCATGAGCTTCTCGTTGGCGTCGCCGCACACCATGAAGCGAGATGCTTGTTGCCGGGTCAGCACGGGCTCAGGCGAGGACCAGCCTTCCTTCGTGGGTCGGTCGCGAGTCAGCCGTCCCCACGGATGGCGCGCGCGACGCATGTGAATCGCACCCGGGGCGGGCTGCGCATAGATCGGCTCCTGCGCTTTGCCGCTTTCCGGTGTCATCACCATGAAACCCGGCACGTCCCCGCCGTAGAACATGACCCAGCGCTGGAGCGGCGCGACATAGCTCACGCTCATCTGATTCACGTAGTCGAATTCCGGTTCCTGCCAGTGCATGCGCTGCGGGCGAGCGCCGCCATCCGGCGCCGGGCCGACAGTCACGTCGGCCTCGGTCCCATACAGGGGTTGAGCGTCGCTCTCTCGTTCGGACCACCGCGCTTTGCCGGCAACGTCGAACCCCGCGAAGAAACGCGGCTCGAAGCGCGTGCCCTGTCCGCCGGTACCCGAGAGCGCTGCGATCGGAGCGTACAGTAGAAACGGCAGGCTCTGCATGCCGCCAGCGCCCACGAATGCCGGCCGGCCCCACATGAGCAGCGTATGATTGCCGGGACGATAGTCGTTCTTCTCCGGGTGCTCCGCATCGAAATGCGCGATCGTACGGGAGGCCACGTTCACGAAGCGATTCGTCACGAAGCGCTGGACCACGGCGTAGTCGGCGGGCCGCTCGGGCCAGAGAGCGCGCGCGAGGTACATGGTCTTGGCGACGGCCTGACGCGGATCTTTCTGGTACCACGAAGGCGCCAGCGTGCTGTCCTGTGCGCGCGTCGGGTACGGGGCGCTCGCCATGCATACCCCGCGCTCGAGCTCTTTGCATTTGAGGAGCGGCCCGCACTCGGAGCCATCGCGACAGAACGTCGGAGTAGGATCCGAGGTGAAGCCCACCGGCGGGTTCGCGCACACGCCGGGCGCCTTGCCGCGAAAGCCGGGCTCTTTCGAGCAGGACATGCCGGCGGGGCAATCCCCGGCGGCCTTGCAGTAGGCGGGATCACTGCGGATGAAGACCGCGAACACGGCTTGTCCGTCGCTGAACGCCGTAACGGGTGTGCGCAGCACGCCCGTGTCCATCAACGCCGCTTCCTTGCCCGACGTATTGGCGAACAACCGAATGCGTTCCCAGGTTGTCGGGTCGCTCTGCTCTTTCACCCGATATTCGAACTTCTGGCAGGCCGCTGCGTGCTCGCCCGTGGGTGGCCCGGCGCCGAGTCCGGCGGGGCGAACCGCAGGCAGCGAACCCTGCAAATCGTCGCTGCGGAACACGGGGTATTCGCAACCCTCGACGGGTTTCGCGATGGTATCGCCGAAGAGCAGACTGAGGCGCTCACTGCCCGGCTGCTTGACGGAGAAGCCCAGATCCGTGCCATACACACCGCGACTTGCGGTTTGCGGGCCCACCAGACTGCACAACACCCAGCTGCGCGACTCGATTGAGCTGGGCTTCTGGGTCGGCACGGGGCTCGAGCGCTGCAGGCTGCGTGAATCCCGCATGCAGCTCGCCGCGGCTAGCAGCGTGAGGCCGGCGAAAGCCCAACAAATCGAGCGGAGTTTGGAGCGACGAGCGGATGAAGAACTAAGCGAATCCAGCACGACGCGCAACATAACCACGGCTCGTGCGCCGGCGAGCCGCGCACGTCAACGCGAGACACGGCTGCGCGGAAGCGGCGGAAGGCGTGGGGGGACGAGACGCCGCACGCGCAGGGCTTGCACCGGCCGAGGCAGCTCGTCGGCGCGTCCGCAACCGACACTCCAGCTCGAAACAATCGAAGGATCGCTCGCCGTGCGAATCAAGAGCTCGCGTTCTCCGAGCGGCAGCTCGATGCTCCACGTTCCGGGCGCACCATTCATGTTGGCTACGAACTGCGCGGCGCTGGTGGCGCTGTCGAAGCGAATCCGCCATGCCATCGCGACGGCGCTGCTTTCAGCGAGTGCATCGCCGTCGGCGAACAGCACCATGCTGTCCGCGCGCACAGCCAAGCTCTGGGTCCACGCGAACTCAGCGGGGAGGTGCACGCCTTGAAGGGCGAACAACCCCGCTACCCCGAGTGAATCGTGGTCGATGCCGCGGTAGCCCGGCGGCGCGCCCGTGGGATGACAATCGAGCGTTTCGACGTCCAGGCTGGGGGCACCCCACGCGCCAGTGACCCAGTGCAATACCGACCGTGGAGGTTCGGCATACACTTCGGCAATGCGAGCGACACCACCGGCGATGAAGTCCTGCAGCAGGTACGCAGTGCCGACGGGGTAGACGACGCTCTGCGTCGCAGTCAAAAGCGGCGCTTCGCTCTCCGTCATCGAAGCGAACACCGATTGCATGTAGTCGCTCACCAGCAGTTCCCAGTCGAAGTCGGCCGGCTCGATGCCGTTACGCTCGAGCGCCAATGTCGAGGACAAGAGGGTGGCCTCCCCTTCAACGAGCGCAGTGGTCGCGACCGAGGTATCCGTGGAGGTCACCCAGCGCTCCCGAAACGCCGCCAGGTCCACGGAACGATCCTGCAGTGCGTGCACGAACTCGTGCGCCAAGACGTAGGGGCCGTTCACGGCATCCACCGGCCTGCCTCTGTCCAGGATCGTGATCCCTGCGTTGCTCGGGTCGTAGAATGCCGCCACGTTTTCGAGATACGCGCGCGCGGTGATCTCGCTGCTCGATTCTCCATCGGGCAAGAGGCCATGAGGGCCGAACACCCGCGCCCAAGCGTCCGTGACGCTATTGGAATCGCTCGCGTAAATCTCGAGGAATTCCGGCATGAGCTGCTCGACCGTCGCGGTGCGGACCTTCGGCAAGCGTTCGGCGCGCTGCCCGCGCAGCGCCGCCGTACGTGCGAATACGGTGCGCTGACAACTCACGCTGCGAATGTCGCAAGACGGCAAGCCCACGCCGTTGTCCAAATAAGCGCCCGGTCGATCGTCCGAGCTGCACGCAGAAACCGTCAGCGCAAAGCCGAGGACGCACGCATTCGACCCGAGGCCC
>DATHEN010000659.1:0-7632 GCA_035318565.1 Polyangiaceae bacterium | reverse complement strand
TCGATCTGCTCAGCATGAAGGCCGCCGTGCGCTTTTTGGCCGAAGATCCGGCGGGTTTCGCTCAGGCCAAGCAGCGCGTGCTCGCGCACAACGCCGAGTACTCGCGGCTCTATCAGATCATCGGAGACTACGCGGATTGGGAGCATCGCTACGAAGAGATCGTGAGCATGATGCGCGAAGCGCTGCGCATCGACGCCGAAGACGCCAAGGCGTACGCGCAGCTCGGTTTGAACCTGGTGCGCGCAGGGGACGAGACGGCCGGCGTGGCGGCGCTGCGCGATGCGTTCGATCGCGATCCGTACAACGTGCGCGTCTACAACACGCTCAACCTGTTCGAAAAGGTGATCCCCCAGAACTACGTCAGCGTGCCGGGCAAGGTCTTCACGCTACGTTACCATCGCGATGAGAAGCCGGTCCTCGAGCGCTACGTACCGCAACTGCTCGAGAGCGCCTGGCGGAAGATGATCCAGCATTACGGGTTCACGCCGAGTACGCCCGTGGGCATCGAGCTCTACGCCGAGCGTCAGAACTTCGCGATCCGCACCAGCGGCTTGCCGCACACGGCGATCCAGGGTGTGTGCTTCGGGAAAACTCTGGCCGCCATGAGTCCCAAGGAAGAGTCGTTCAACCTGGGCATGACGCTGTGGCACGAGCTCGCGCACGTGTTTCACATTCAACTCTCGAAGAACCGCGTTCCGCGCTGGTTCACCGAGGGGCTCGCGGAATACGAGACTCTGGCGGAACGCGCGGAGTGGTCGCGCGAACAGGATCCCGATCTTTACGAAGCCATGCGCACGAGCAAGCTTCCGGAAGTGGCGGCCATGAATCGCGCCTTCACCCGCGCCGAGCAGCTCAGCGACGTGGCGACGGCGTACTACGCATCCAGCCAGATTCTGCGCATGCTGGTCGAGCGCAACGGAATGCCTAAGATGAGCCGCATGCTCGCGCTGTGGGGCGAGGGCAAGGCCACGCCGGTGGTGCTGAATGACGCGCTCGGCGCGACCCCGGCCGAAATCGATCAGCAATTCAAAGCGGACTCCGCGCGCCGCCTGCAGCGCTACACTTCGCAGTTCGTCCCCATGGCTCGCGTCGGCTCGCTCGAGCAAGCCAAGCTCGCGGCAAAGCTTGCGCCCAATGATCCGAAGAAACAGGCTGCCTACGCGGTGGCGCTGCTGCGCGAAGGGCAGGCAGAAGCCGCCGAGCGTCAGGTGCAGGTCGCTCTCAAAGCGGATCCCAAGCTCGCCGATGCACGGTTTTTGAACGCGCGCGTGGCGCTCGGCAGAAAGCGGATCGACCAGACGCTGAGCCAGCTCACCGGTATGATCCGCGACGGGCAGAACGGCTACGCGGTGCAGATGCTGCTCGCGGACGCATTGCTGGCCAAGGGCGACGCCGCGGCGCAACGCAAGGCCCTGGAGGAAGCGGCGCGCTTCGATCCGACTCAGTCGGAGCCGCTGTTGATGTCGGCCGAGCTCGCCAAGAAGCAAAATGACGCCGAACAGGAGCTCGGCGCGCTCCGCAAGCTGGCGGTGCTCGAGCAGCACGAGCCGGTCGTGTACCGCCGCCTGCTGCGCGCCCTGAATGCGCGGCGTGCGTACGACGAAGCCGTGCGCGTCGGCGAGGCTGCCATTTATGCGGACATCGAGGGCTGGGAGACGCACGCGCTCTTCGCCGAAGCGCTCGCCGCCAGTAAAATGCTACCGCGCGCCATCTACGAGCTCGAGACTGCCGTGCTCTGCCCCGCGCGCCCGAGCGAGAAGGCGGCGGTGCACGCGCAGCTCGCGCAAACGTACTTGCTCGTGCCTAACCGCGCCGCCGCGCAGCGCCACGCGAAATTGGCTCGCGAGCTGGATGCCGATCATCCGCGCGTCAAACAGCTGAAGCTGTGAGCCTACTTCACGAGCATCAGCTCGACGGGCAGCTCGAGGGTCTTTTCGTCGCGCGCGACGCGGACCTTGGCCGTGTCACCCTCTTTGCGCGCGTCGAGCGCGTTGTAGAGGTCATCGTAATCGTGAACGGGCGCTTGATCGATGCCCACGATCACGTCGCCCAAGCGCACCCCCGCCGGGCCGCGCGTGATGCCGCGCATGCCGGCCCGATCCGCCGGAGTGCCGGAAATCGTGCTGAGCACGATCACCCCACGGATTCCGAGCCGGCGTTCCAGCCGCTGTAGTGGATCGATCTGCACGCCGAGGCCCACCTGCTCGGCGCGGCCGGTCTTGATGATCTGCGGCACGACGCGCAAGATCGTGCTGGCGGGCACGGCAAAGCCGATACCGGCCCAGGCGCCGCTGCGCGAAAAGATCATCGTGTTCATGCCGATCAACTTGCCGCCGCTGTCGAGCAGCGGGCCGCCGGAGTTGCCCGGGTTGATCGCCGCATCCGTCTGGATCATATCGCGAATTCCCACTCCGCCGATGCCCTGCACCTCGCGGCCGAGCGCGCTGACCACGCCCGTGGTCAAGGTGTGGTCGAGTCCGAACGGATTGCCGATCGCGATCACCTTTTGCCCGACTTCCAGCACGGGCGACTTGTCGCTGCGGTGGATCGGCCGGAGCGCGTCTGCCGGCGCTTCGATGTGAAGCACCGCCACGTCCTTGCGCGGCTCTACGCCCACCAAACGCGCGGGGAAAGCGCGCTGATCCTGCAAGGTGACGGTCAGGCGTTTGGCATCCTGGACAACGTGGAAATTGGTCACGACGTGGCCCTTGTCGTCCCAGACAAAGCCGGATCCCGAGCCCGCCGGTACCTCCATGGCTTGGCCGGCGGCGTAGTCGACGACGAGTTGCTGCTGGCTCACGAATACGGCCGAGGGAGCCGCGCTGCGAAACACGGTGATAGTGTTCTTTTCGTCTTCGGTGCGGTCGCCGCTCGGCGGCGGCACGATCGGCAAGGGGGCAGGAGCGGGCGCCGAGCGGGTGGGCGCAGGAGCAAGCGGGGCTTGTGTGCCCTCGCTCTCGCTCTTGCGCGGGAAACGCTCGACGCGGCAAGCGGTGCACGCGAGCAGCATCAGGCACAGGCCGGACAACGACTTCAACGAGGCAAACGGGGCTAGGAGCATGGCAGGGCGCGTATCGTAGTGATTCCGACCGGCCAGTGCATCGCCGATCACGTCGCTTGCGCTAGAGTTCTTGAGGACGCGACATACTCAAGACTCACAGGTCTTGGCGGGCTGGGCTTCGCCCCGCTAGTCCTCGTCATCTTTCTCGTCTTTTCCGCCGCGCAAGCCCAGGCTGCGCGCCTTCTTATAGAGGTGACTGCGCTCGAGTCCGAGCGCTCGAGCCGTGGCCGCCATCTGGCCACCGTGCTGAGCCAGGGCTTCCTCGATGATGGTGCGCTCCGCCTCTTCCGACAGCACGCGGAACGGAATACCCGGCCGATACAGGCCGGCGCGAGCCGGCGACCCGGACATGCCGAGCGCCCGTGCGACCTCGGCTTCGGAGATGCTGTCGTCGGGGCTCAGGATAACGAGCCGCTCGATCAGGTTTTTGAGCTCGCGCACGTTGCCGGGATACGAATACTGAATGAGCGCGCGCAGCGCATCAGGCGTGAGGCTTACGTTCGGGCGGTTGTTGGCGCGCGCTGCCTGACCGAGAAAATGCTCGGCGAGCTGACCAATGTCCTCGCGGCGCGCGCGCAGCGGCGGAAGCTCGAGTGGCAGCACGTTCAAGCGGTCGAACAAATCGGCTCGAAAACTGCCTTGATCGCAGGCAGCGACCAGATCCTTGTTCGTGGCTGCCACGACGCGCACGTCGATGCGCAAGGTTTCGCTGCCGCCGACGCGTTCGATCTCGCGCTCCTGGAGCACGCGCAGCAACTTGGCCTGCATGGTAAGCGGCATATCGCCCACTTCGTCGAGGAATAACGTGCCGCCGTGCGCACGCTCGAATTTGCCACGACGCTGCTTGGTGGCGCCGGTGAATGCGCCGGCTTCGTGCCCGAACAGCTCGCTCTCGATAAGCTCGGCGGGCACGGCCGCGCAGTTGAGCTTCTCGAGCGGTCCCTGCGCGCGCGGCGAAGCACGATGAATGGCGCGCGCCACGATCTCCTTGCCGGTGCCACGCTCCCCGGTGACGAGCACGCTGGCGTGGGCGCGCGCCGCGCGTGTGACTTGCGAGCGCAGGTCCACCATGGCGCGGCCGTTCCCGACGAGCTCGTCGAAGTGACCGGCCTCGACACGCAGCTCGCGCGCTTCTTGCTCGGCGCGCACCAGCCGCAGGGTGTTCTCGAGTACCACCAGCAGGCGGTCGGTGGAGAGCGGCTTCTCGAGAAAGTCGAGCGCGCCGAGCTTGGTGGCGCGTACGGCCGCGTCGATCGAAGCGTGGCCGCTCATCATGATCACCTGCGCCTCGCTGCCCTGAGCGCGCAGCCGCCCGAGCAGCTCGAGGCCGTCCCCGTCCGGCAGCGCGACGTCGAGCAGAACGACGTCGTAGCTGCGCTTCGCGATGCGTTGCTCCGCCAGCCCCACGCCGCCGGCGACGTCGACCGCGTAGCCCTCCAAAGTCAAGGCCTTCTTCAGCGTATTCAGGATGGACGGCTCGTCATCCACGACCAAGACCACGCCGCGCGGCATCCGGGCACGGTACCCTCATCAATCGTCACAAGTCACGCCGCTGCAAAATGCGATGAATCCTCAGACGCTAACTCGCCTGGCAACGTAAGTCCGTGCCCGTCTGCCCACGGAAACAGCCTCCGGCGGCCCTCCCCCGGCGGCGAAGTGGTAGGCTCCCCGCCCCTTCTCACAATGGCCGACCTACAGCCGACAGCAGCCGGCACTCTCCAGGCAACGCCGTTGCCTCACCTGTTGGTCTACGTCCTGGATCGGCAGCTGGATGGCAGCCTGGTTCTCGAGGCGCCGGACGGGGGCCGGAGCGCCATCCTGCTCGAGGCCGGTTCACCTGCGAAGGCGAAAACTGCGGAGCCGGTCATTCATCTCGGGCGGCTCTTGCTCGAAATGGGTCTCATCGACGAGGCCACGCACAACCGAACCCTGGCCGAAGTCGCGCAGACCAAGCAGCTGCACGGCCAGATCCTGATCCGTGAGAACGCCATCGACAATGAGACGCTGCGCGCCGCCCTGCGCGAGCAGATCGCGCGTCAGGTGCTGTGGCTTTTCAACCTGCCGCCGGATACCGCGTACGGGTACTACGCCGACGTGAACTTCCTCGAGCGTTGGGGTGCGCTGGAAACCACGCGTGTTCAGCCGCTCGGCTTGTTGTGGCGCGGCATTCGCGCACACGCGGACGACGCGCGGGTCGCCGATACGCTGGCTCGCCTCGGCTCGGCACCGTTGCACCTGCATCCGGACGGTCAGATTGGCCGTTTCAACATGGAGCCCGCGGAGCAGGCGGCGATCGACGTTTTGCGCGTGAAACCGCAGGGTGTAGAGGAGCTCTCGCTCACGGGGCTGATGCCGGCCGCGACGCTCAAGCGTCTCATCTACGCGCTCGCCATTACCCGTCACCTGGATCGAGGTGTGCCCGGCGCCGCACCCGTGGGAGTGGACGAAGCTCCCTCGTCCTCGCGGATCGCGATCTTCGAGGGCGCCGCCGAAGTCCGGCGCCGCCGGCGCCTGTCTTCGCGTCGTCCCAAGCTGACAGCGCCGGCCGAGCCAGCGGCGCCCGAGCCCCCGCCCGGCGGCGTCGTCGCTCCGGCCGTCAAGCTCAGCCCCGAGCTGCTCGCGTTCATGCAGGAGATCCGCGAGCTGACGGAGAACATGAGCGGCCAGAACTATTACGAGATCCTCGGGATCCCCATCGACGCGCCCAAGGCCGCCATTCAGGGCGCGTTCTTTCAGCTCGCCAAGCGCTGGCATCCGGACCGCGTGAGCAATCAGGTGGGAGATCTCAAGCCCGACGCCACCCGCATCTTTTCGCGCATGAGCGAGGCGCACCAGGTGCTGAGCGACGAGCGGCTGCGCGCAGAATACAACGAGGTGGTGAAGGAAGGCGGCGCCAGCGCCGGCGAGCAGGACGAAATCCAGGCCGTGCTGCGCGCCGCAACGGCCTTCCAAAAGGCCGAGGTGTTTCTCAAAAGGAACAACCTGACCTCCGCCGAAGAACACGCGCGTATCGCCATCGAAAACGACGCGTCGCAGGCCGATTACGTCGCGCTCTACACCTGGATCCAGGCGCAAAAATCCGACTTGGACGGTCAAACGCTGGAGCAGTTGATCACGCGCCTGGACACGGCCGTGAACGCCGAGCCGGAGAATCCGCGTTCGCGCTGGTACCGAGGGCAGCTGCTCAAGCGCGCGGGCAGCTACGACGCTGCCATGAAAGACTTTCGCTTCATCGCCGAGCGGGATCCGAAGCACCTCGACGCGACGCGCGAAATTCGTCTCTATGAAATGCGCCGCAGTGCCCTGCGCAACACGCCCACGGCGCGGCCAACGAGCAGCCCCCCGCCGCGCCACTCCGGCAGCATGGCCCCTCCGCGTCGCCCCTCTTCGCCACCCGACAAAAAGACCGCGATCAACAAGGACCTGGGCGGCCTGATCGGCAAGTGGTTCAAGCGCTAGAGGGTTAAGCGAGCTCAGAAGCTGCGCCGGATTTCGATCCTCACGATGCTCGTCTCGCTGGCGTCTTGCCCGGCCAGTCCCACGCGGAGCCGCGCCGTTCCGAGCGCGTGCCGGGTTCGTTCGCTGCCTTCGCCGTGCCGCAGCTCCACCACGTCGCCGCGGCGACGTGCGACGAGCGTTTGAGCTCCGGCGCGAGCCTTGGTCCACTCGATGGATGTGCTTCCGATGATCAACGTGGGCGGAGGACCGGCGCTGAGCTCGATCTCGATCTCCACGTCGCGGTAGACGGTGTCCGTGACGAACACTGCAGCCTCAGCGCCGAGTAGGTGCAGCTCGCCATCGAAGCGCACGTCTGCTTCGCCGCCGTTCAAGTGCACCGGAGCCTGGTTCGGCGAGAGGTGCAGCGGCAGCCGGCCGAGCAGAAGCGGCGTGTCACTCTCGAACGAGCCACGCGTGCCGTGGCGAAACCCGCGCAGCGAAACCTCGCTCCGGCCGCTGGGTGCCCCCGTTACCTCCGTGAGCCAAACGAAGGCTCCGGCGTCGATCGCGAGCGGCGCGGGCGCGTCCTCGGGCAAGCGCAGCGACTCCGGCACGTCGACCCGCACGAATCTGCCGGTCCACGGCTCGAAGCGCAGCACTTGCCCGGCGGCGAGCAGCCACGGCGCCGAGTCGCTCGCGGCGATCAAGACGGGGCGGCTGGCGTCGACCCCAGCCGGCAAGTCCGGCAGTTGCGTGGCCGTGCCACTGGCGGGGATCCACCAGGCGTCGAAGCCAGCCGGCGGGCAACCGCGCGCGCGTCCTGCCCGGGAATCCGCCAGCTCCTCCGGCAGTGTGCCGCAGCGCGCGCTGCACGACTCGCCCGGTGCGGGAGCGCGGTCTTCACAGCCGCCGACGGCGAGCGCCGAGCCGCCCGGTAGCGCCAAGAGCGCACGATTGAAGCGCGCCGGCAGCGCCTCTTCCACTTGCACGGCCGCCAGGTCGGCATCGATCCGCTCGATTCCAAGCGGGGTCGTGGTGAGGCCCCCGGGCGTGTCGACGTCGTTCATGCCGGACGCTACGAGGACGCCGCCGTCGTCGAGCCGCGCGACGCTCGGTTCCACGCGCGGCGTCTT
>DATHEN010000658.1:0-3146 GCA_035318565.1 Polyangiaceae bacterium | reverse complement strand
CCGCGATGAAATTGCCGAGCGGAAAACGCACGTCCACGCCTCGCAAATTGTGCTCGGTTGCGCCCTTCACTTCCAAAAATTTTCCATTGCCTGCCCGTCGCTCGCCCGGCAGCGCAAAGCTGCGCCGGCCCGACAAGTAGGCGCCGGTGATCGAGTCTCGGCTCTTCATGACCTGTTCGACCGTGCCCTGCGCGACGACCTGACCGCCGAGCTCACCGGCTCCGGGCCCGAAGTCGATCAGGTAGTCTGCCGCGCGCATCGTTTCTTCGTCGTGTTCCACGACGATCACGGAGTTTCCGACGTCACGCAGCGCCTTCAACGTCGCGAGCAGCTTGTCGTTGTCGCGCTGGTGGAGGCCGATCGAGGGTTCATCGAGGATGTAGATGACCCCGGTCAACTCCGAGCCGATCTGCGACGCCAGACGGATTCGCTGACTCTCCCCGCCCGATAAACTCGCAGCTGCACGATCGAGCGTCAGGTAGCCGAGGCCGACGTTGACGAGAAAACCGAGGCGCGCGCCGATTTCCTTGCGGAGCTCGTGCGCGATCTCGGCGTCGGCTCCGCTGAGTCCGAGATCGCGCACCCACTCCGCGGCCTGCGCAATGCGCAGACTCGAAAGCGCATCGATGCTCTTGCCTTGAATGGTGACGGCGCGGCTTTCGGGCCGAAGCCTTCCGCCCTTGCAAGCAGGACACGCCTTGGTCGAGAAGAAGCGCAAATAGTACGCCTTCATGTCCTCGCTCTCGGTCTGACGAAGACGGCGCATCAGTTGATTGCAGAGACCTTCCCACTCTTCGCGGTTGCGCTTGCCGCCGAAGAGCACGAGATCCCGCTGCGCAGCGCCGAGCTTGCACCACGGTTTGTCGAGATCGATCTTGAACGTCTCGGCTACCCACTCCACCGTGGCTGCTATCCAGCCGTCTCCGCTCATGGTGCCACTCGTCCAGACCGAGATTGCCCCCTCCCGAATCGAGAGCTTCGGGTCCTGCACTACGAGCTCGGGGTCCATCTCGGGGCGCGCGCCGAGACCGTTGCACTCGGCGCAGAAGCCGAGCGGTGAATTGAACGAAAATGAAAGCGGGCTGAGCTCCGGAAACGACAGTCCGCAATCGGCGCAGGCCGCCCGCTCCGTGAACGTGCGCTCGGCGCCGGAAGCCGCCGCGATCACCGAGCCACCTCCCTCGCGCAGCGCCGATTCCACGGAGTCCGCCAAGCGCGCGGCATGATCGGGCTGCAAGGTCAGGCGATCCACCACCAAGTCGAGATCGTGCTTGGCCTTCTTGTCGAGGGCGGACAGCTCCTCGAGCCTGATGACTCGACCGTCCACGCGCACGCGCGTGAACCCGCGCGACTTCAAATCGGCAAGGCGTTCCCGGTGCTCGCCTTTGCGCTGGCGTTCGAGGGGAGCAAAAATCATCAGATCCGTGCCGCGCGGATAGGCCGAAATCGCGTTGACGATCTGCTGCGCAGACTGCGCCGTCGCGCGTTTGCCGCATCCGTGGCAATGCTGAAGGCCGATGCTGGCAAACAGCACGCGCAGATAGTCGTGCACCTCGGTGACGGTCCCCACCGTAGAGCGCGGGTTATTGGAGGCCGTCTTCTGCTCGATGGAAATGGTCGGAGACAGGCCGCGGATCGTGTCGTACTTGGGTTTCTCCATTTGCCCCAAAAACTGCCGCGCGTAGCTGGACAGACTTTCGACGTAGCGGCGCTGGCCTTCGGCGTACAAAGTGTCGAACGCCAAAGACGACTTGCCACTGCCCGAAACACCGGTCAAAACGACCAGCTTCTTCTTGGGGATCGCGAGCGACACGTTCTTCAAATTGTGCTCGCGTGCGCCACGCACGGTGATGCTGTCGGGTTCGCGCCGGGGGCTCGTCATGGGGCGGAGTATGTATCAGCGCTTCGGCGTCGCGCCACAGCCGCCGAGATTTGCCTCGTTATCCGCCGGGGCACGCGCGGGAGGTGCCGGTTAGCGCACCGTTTCGAGCTCGTGCAAGACGCGTTCACGGATCATGGCCAGCGGCGGGGCACCGTGCGAGAGCAGCACGTCGTGAAAGCGTCCGAGCTCGAAGCGCTCGCCCAGTCGCTGCCGAGCTTCGCTGCGGAGCTCCAGGATCTGTAGCTTGCCGAGCGTGTAGGCGAAGTAGCCTGGATCGAACGTACCGCGGACGGCCTGCTCGCGCGCCGTGGCAGCGTCCTGATGACACGCACTCTCGAACAGGCGCGCTGCCTCGCCCACGCTCATGCCTTGGGTATGAATGCCGATCGAAGCGATCACGCGGCAATCGCGCAGCAGCGCGTCGGCGAGTTGCCCGAGGCGATGCTGCGGATCCTCGGCGCCGAAACCTTCTTCGATCATCATCTGTTCGACGTAGTGCGCCCAACCCTCGACGAACGAGTAGCTGTCCAGCATCTTCTGCACTCGCGTCGGAGCGCGACGCATCCACTGTCCTTGCACGAAATGTCCCGGATAAACCTCGTGTACGCTCGTCGCGACCAGGTTGCCGTGCGTCATCACGTACTCCTGCTGCTCGCGTTTCGGCCAGGCAGGATCCGGCAGAGTGATGTAGTAAAAGGCCTCTTGAGCCGGATCGAACGGCCCCGGTCCGTTCAAGAACGCCGCGTTGTAGCGCATGTACGGCGGCGTCTCCAAGACGCTCGCCGCGTGCGCTCCGGGCACGCTCACGATGCGCTTCTCCATGACGAACACGCGCGAGCGCTCCACCACCCGCGTCGCTTCCTGGAGTAGCCGCCCGGGCGCTGGCCGCGTGACGCGCGTGGTCCTGGCGAGCGCGTCGTAGGCTTTGCGGTTCGCTGCCAGATCGGCGCGAGCGCGGCGCTCGAGCTCCGCCGGACCGAATGGGAGCTGCTCTTGAACTTGCAAGAGTTCCGCATAGCGTTCCGGCCCGAGCACGTGACTCGCGTCCGCGCGCGGCAGCTCCAGCTTGCGTAGGTGACCGGCGAGCTGCTCGGCTTCGCTTGCCAGGAGCTCATTGGTGCGCGCGAGCTCCGGCGAGAGCGCTCTCGATGCGGCGAGCTGCGCCGGCACTTCGCTTCGCAAGTACGAAGCGTAGCCCGCGTAGATTTTGATCGCGGTCTCGACGACGGGCGCGGAAAGTGGCGAGCTCAAGTTCGCGCGCACG
>DATHEN010000657.1:0-8093 GCA_035318565.1 Polyangiaceae bacterium | reverse complement strand
GCTGCGCGGCGAGCCGCAGCCGCTGCATTTCGCCGCCGGAGAGCGTGTTCGCCGGGCGATCGAGGGACAGATACTCGAGCCCGACGTTCTGCAAAAATTCGAGACGACGACCGAGCTCCTGCAAAATCGGTGCGGCGATGCTCGCGCGCTCCTCGGGAAATCGCCATTGCAAGGCCCGTTCGAGCGCCGATCGCACCGAACGCCGCGAAAGCTCGTGATAGCGCTCGCCGGCCACGCGCACCGCCCGGGGTATCGGGGACAGGCGCGTTCCTGCGCAGGCCTCGCACACGCGGGTCTCGGGCGGTGCGCTGCTCCGGCCGCGCTTGCGCGCTTGCAGCTCGATCACACCGTGCCCCTCACACTCGCTACAGCGCCCCTGCTTCGTGCTGAACGAGAACCAGCGCGGGTCGAGCTCCGGTACCGAGAAGCCACACTGCGGACAAGCGCTGTGCAGAGAGAACGCGCGCTCGCTGCCGTTCCGTGCGCGCAGCTTCAGCGCTCCGCGCCCAAATCCGAGCGCGCGATCGATGGCCTCGCGCGGAATCTCCGCCGCGTCCATGGCCGGCAGCACGATCCAATCGATGGTGTGCTCCTTGCTGCGCGAAAGCTTCGGCGGCTGCTCGGTGGACACCACCGCGCCGTCGCAGAGGGCGCTTTCGATGCCATTCTTCGCGGCCGCATCGAACACGTCCAGGTACGTGCCCTTGCGCGCCCGTACGATGGGCGACAAGAGCGTGTGTTTCCCCTTGCAGCGGCGCACTTGCTCCCAGATGGCCGCGCTGCTCGTGGCGTGAATCGGCGTGTCGTGATCCGGGCAGTGTAAGACCCCGAGCTTTGCGTAGAGCAGGCGCAAGTAGTGCGCGACCTCCGTGACCGTCGCCACGGTGGACAGACCGCCGGCGCGCGACGTCCTCTGCTCGAGCGCGATCGCGGGCGGCACACCGCTCACGATGTCGACGTCCGGGCGCGGCAGGGTCGGCAAGAATTGGCGGGCATACGGTGTCAGCGTGTCCAGGAAGCGGCGCTGGCCCTCGGCGAACACCACGTCGAAGGCGAGCGTGCTCTTTCCGGAGCCGCTCGGGCCCGTGAGCACGGTGAGCTTGCCGTGGGGGATCGTCACGGAGACGTCCTGCAGATTGTGTTCGCGGGCGCGCACGACCTCGAGCGCTGCTTGGGGTTTGGAGCGCGCTTTGCCGTTGCTTTTCGAGCTTCCATTGGCGCCGCGCCGCGACTTTTGCTCGGCGCTCTCGCCGTCGCGGCCGACCAGCGCCAGGCCCGTAGCGGTGCGCGTGCGCGCGATCTCGAGAGGCGACCCCTGAGCCATGATGCGGCCGCCGGCAGAGCCGGCGCCCGGACCGAGATCGATCACGTGATCGGCCTGTGCGATCACGTCGAGGTCGTGTTCGATGACGAGCACACTCGCGCCCGCTTCGATGATCGAATTCAAAGCATCGAGCAGGCGCGCGACCTCGTCGGCATGCAAGCCGGCGCTCGGCTCGTCCAGCACCAGCAGCGCTCCGCGGTGTTCGTCGCTGAGAGCGCGCGCGAGCTTCAAGCGCTGCGCTTCGCCTCCCGAGAGCGTCGAAAGCGGCTGACCCAGGCGCACGTAACCGAGTCCCAGGCGCACCACCGGTCCGAACGCGCGCTGCACGGCGGGCACGGACCGGTAGAGCTCCAGCGCTTCGGCGATCGTCGCGTCCAAGAGCTCGGCGATCGACTTGCCGTGGTGGCGGATCGCCAGAACGTCGGGCTTGAACCGCCGCCCCTGGCAGACCGGACAGACCAGGCGCACGTCCGCGAGAAACTGCATCTCGACGGTCTCATGGCCTTCGCCCGCGCAGGCGTCGCAGCGTCCGCCCTCCACGTTGAACGAAAAGTGTGACGGCGAAAGGCGGGCCGCCACTGCCGCAGGCTCACGGGCGTACGCTGCGCGCACGAAGTCCCAGGCCTTCGTGTAGGTGGCGGTGTTGCCGCGCGAGGTGCGGCCGAGCGGCGATTGGTCGACGAGGGCGATCCGGCGCACGCCGTCCGCGCCCTCGAGTGCCGTGTGTGCTCCGGGCGGCTCGACGTCCAGCGCGCCGAAGCGGCGTGCCAGCGTGCGGTACAGGATATCGACGCACAACGTGGTCTTGCCGGAGCCGCTCGGACCCGTGATGGCGCACAGCACACCCAGCGGAATGTCCACGTCGAAGCCGCTCAAGTTGTGCTCGCGGGCGCCGCGTACGCGAAGCACGCCCTGCGGCGTGCGTGGATTGCCGCGCGGCTCGGGTCGTGCGCGCAGGGCGCGTGCCGTGGCGCCCGTGCCGGCGAGCGCCCGCGCTGGCGTCGCGTCGAGCACGACATTTCCGCCTTGCGCTCCAGCTCCCGGGCCGAGCTCGATCACGCGATCCGCCGCGCGGATCAGCGTCGGATCGTGCTCGACGACGAGCACGCAGTTACCGCGTGCCGCAAGCTCGCGGATCATTTCTGCGAGCGGCGGCACGTCGGCTGGGTGCAGCCCCACGCTGGGCTCGTCGAGCACGAACAACGTATTGTGCAAAGAAGTGCCGAGCGCAAACGTCAGGGTGACACGCTGCGCCTCACCGCCCGAGAGCGTGCGCGCCTGGCGATCCAGACGCAGATAGCCGAGTCCCACGCGTTCGAGATAAGACAAACGGCTCGCGAGCTCCTTGCGCGCGAACTCACCCTGCCCGGTGCGCGTCTCGAGCGAGCGCGCGAGCTCATGCGCCTCACGTACTTCGAGCGCGTGCCAGTCCGCCAAACTCTTGCCAGCGACGCGATAAGTCAGCGCGCGCGGGTTCAGCCGCTGCCCTGCGCACGCGCGACACGGATCGTACGAACGGTAGCGAGACAACAGCACGCGCACGTGCATCTTGTACGTGCGCGTTTCGAGCCAGCGGAACCAGCCCAAGATTCCCGGAAACTTGCCGGCGCGCCAACCTCCGTCCCCCTCCAGCACGATCGTCTGCTGCGCCGGAGTGAGCTCGCTCCACGCTCGATCCATGGGAACGGCGTGACGCTTGCACAACTTCGCGAGCTGACCGCGCTCCCAGGTCGTGGATTTGCCCGACCACGGGCGCAGCGCCATTTTCGCGAGTGACTTGCTCGAATCGGGAATGACCTTGTTCAGATCGATGCCCAGTGTACGACCGAAACCGCGGCACTCGGGGCACGCGCCGAGCGGTGATTCGTACGAGAACAAACCTGCTCGAGCGCTCTCGAAGACCGCGGCGCAAGTCGGGCAAGACAGACCGTTCTGCAGGACCACGTGCGAGCCGCCCGCGTGCGCATGCGCCACGTTCGTACCCTGAGACCAGGCCAGCTCGATGCCTGCCGCGAGGCGCGCGGTGTCGTTCGCCTGCACCCGATCGATCACGACTTCCAGGCTGGATGCAGCTACGGCCACGCTCGGTTTCAGCTTGTCGACGTCGACCACCTCTCCTGCCAGCCAGAGACGGCGATAGCCGTCTCGCGAAAGACGTTCGCGAAGCTCGAGGTACGCTTCCGTTCCGGCAACGCGCACCGGATAGGTGAGCGTGGTCCGGCCGCTGCTCACGTGCTCGGCCACGCGCGCCGCCGCCCGTGTCGTATCGAGCTCGACGGCCTCCACGCCGTGTTCGGGGCAGACCGGGCGCGCCTCACGCGTGAACAGCGCCGCAAGATACGGCTCGAGGTCGGCCATGGTGGCCAAGGTCGACCTCGAGCTCTTCACCGGAGAGCGGCGATCCACGGCGATCCCCGCGGGAACCGGCTCGAGCCGCTTCATGGGCGGTCGCTCGAGGCGTTCCAAGAACTGCCGTGCGTACGGGCTGAAACTTTCGACGAAGCGCCGCTGGCCCTCGGCGTACAGGGTATCGAGCGCGAGGCTGCTCTTGCCAGCGCCGGAGACACCGGTGATGGCCACGACTTGGCCGGGCTCTAGCGTCAGATCGACATCACGGAGATTGTGGGTACACGCGCCTTCGAGCACCGTCGGAAGCATGGGCCGGCAGGCTTAGCGCGGATCTTCACGTTGGTCACATCCACGAGCCGGAGTAGGCTCCCGCTCCCCGTATCCGAGCGTCATGAGCAAGGCTGGTTCCAAGAAGAAGCAGGGAGACCGCGTGGTCTCCAACAATCGGCGCGCCCACTTCGACTACGAAATCGGCGACAAGTTCGAGGCAGGCCTGGTGCTGATCGGCAGTGAAGTGCGCTCTTTGCGCGAAAACTCGACTGACCTGAGTGACGCCTGGGTGGACATCGACCGTCAGAGCCAGGCCTGGGTGAAGGGCATGCGCATTCCGCCCATGGCTCACGCCGCGTTTGGACATGAAGAGCGGCGACCGCGAAAGCTGCTCTTGCACGCGGCTGAAATCGACCGGCTGCGCGGAGCGTCCGAACGGGACGGCATGACGTTGATCGTCACCAAGTGCTACATCAAAAATAACCGCGCCAAGATCGAAGTGGCGCTGGCGCGCGGTCGCAAGAGGCACGACAAACGCCACGCCTTGCGCGAACGCGAAGCCGATCGCGAAGCGCTACAAGCCGCGCGCCGGGCCCGTTGAGCATGAAACCCGTGTTCGAGCTCGCGGGCGGCGGGGCGCTCCAGATTGCCGAAATCGAGGGCGAGCGCGTGGTCGTGGAAGCCGCGCGCGCGTTTCCGCCCGGATCGACGCTCGATTTCATGCCGAGCTCGACTCCGGCAGCCGCGTTCGTCTTCAAGATCAAGGTGCGGTCCTGCCGCCGCTCGGCACAGGCTGCGACGTTTCGCATCGAAGGTCGTTTCGTGAGCTTGTCGCGCGAGGCGCGCGAGTTTCTAACCGCCGCTGACTGAGCGCGCAGGCCGGGCGCGCGCTTCAGTTGCCGTTCCAGGCGCGCGAGCCGAGGAGCAAGTGCAGCGAGGCGCCGAGCCACAAACCACCGAAACGGTGACGCTCATGCTGTTCATCGACGACGTGAAAGTGGCGCACTGCTGCGCCGACTTCCGGGCGTAGCGAGAGCGCCGCTCGGCGGCCGAGCGCGACTTCGAAGCGCCCATCCAGCGTGGTTCGACCGCTCCACGTATCGAGGCTGGAGGTGGAATCTGAAACGCGGCGCGCCCCGCTGACGTGCACCGCCGCCGCCGCGAAGTTTGCCCCCGCGCCGAGGCGGAGCCCCGCTGAGACCGGCAGCATGAAGGCCGGCGCGACCCGGACCTCGCGCCAGACGGCCAGCGCTTGACCTGCTGCTGGACGTAGCTCTCCGAATAACCACGCGGCTGAGAGCTCCAGATCCACGCCTGGAGCGAAGCGCACCAGCGCCGCGAGCTCGGGGCCCGCGAGCACGGCGTCCCCGCCGCTCAGCGAGCCTGCGCGGAGGCCGGAACCGAGCACCAGCCGCGGTGGCCGCGCGTGGGCAGTGTGCGCCCCGTTGCCGTTCGGTTTCAGCGGCAGGGCAGCGCGCGCCAGGCGCTTCTGTCGCAGCTCGCGGGCCAGCTCCGCAGCCGCGAGCGCAATGCGGCGCGCATGGAACTGCGCCGAGCCTCGCGCGATATTCACGGTGCGCGCGCCGTGAAATTCTCCGCGCTCCCACAGTTCGACGCGCAGCTTGTCCGGCTCGGTGGCGAGCACTCGATAAAAAAGCGCCGACCAGCTCGACGGCTGGCCGCTCGTGATTTCCGGAGGCACCATGACGTCGCTCAGCTCGAGCTGCAGCAGGCGCCGCGTGAACAGCGGATCCACTTGCTTCTCGGCCTGAGCGCCGATCTCTACGACCACCCGGGTCGTACTCGCAGCGCGCGCGCTCGGGCTCAGCAGCGCCGCACTCAGCAGAGCGCCGAGACTAAGGAGCCGGCACGTGCGCGCCCGGCTCTTCTTGGGGCGCTTCTTCGGACGGCTTGTCTTGTGGAGCGGTGCGCGCTCCATCCGGTTCCCCTGCGGCGGCTGCAGCGTTGCCCGTGAGCTGAGCCACACGCGTGCGGATCTCGCCCAGCCGGCGGCCGTTCGGGAACTCATTTGCATACTGATCGGCAAGCCTCCGCGAAAGCTCGACGTCACGCTGCGCGAGCGCCACTTCGAGCTGACGAGTCAGCGCATCTTCCACGAAATCGCCTTTGGGAGCCAGGCGCCGATACACGGCGAACGCTTCTGCCGCCCCGGCCTGGTCACCTGCGTTGTCCAGCATGTTCCCCAGCGTGTACGCGGCCATCGGCGCGTACGGGTCGCCCGGATGCTGCGTCACCACGTGGCGCAAAGCCTGTACGGCGCGCGCTCGCTGGCCGGTAAACCGGGCCATATCATGGAGCAGCATGGCTTGCTCGGCCGTGGCCCGCTGGAGCGCAGTCTCGAAGCCCGAGCTGCCCTCCAGGGCGCGCCAGGCCGCTGCGTACTCAGCAATATTGGCTAGCCGCTCCCACTCCAGCGGGCCGGAGGGCATGGTGGGCTGCAAAACCAGCGGCTCCGTGGGTTCAGGATGCGAGCCGGCAGCCAGTGCGCTCCCACTGCTGGCTGCTGGCGGAGGAGTGCGCAGGCGATCTCGGCGAGGCATGGCCCGCGGCTGAGACGCGACCGGTGCAGGGAACTCGACCGCGGAGCCCGGCTCCGGACTGAATGGTGGCTCGGGCAGCAGCGCGGTGGCGGGGGGCACGCTCTGCTCGGACCAGCGGGTGCCGACGAACACACCGGCACCGAAAATGATGAACACGGCCGCCGGCGCCCACCAGAGCGCGCTCGGCGTACGGCGTTGCGACTGTGAGAGCTCGCTTTCCAGGCGCTGCCACACCCGCTCCACACGGGCAGGCGTGCCGTGATCGCGCAGCGCGTCCGGCTCGAACTCGGGCAGCTTGCTCGAGTCGTTCATGACGACTCTGCCGCGAAGGGCGCAACGAAGTGATCGTGCAGAAAACGTTGCGCGCGCTGAATGCGGCGCTTGGCGGTGGCGAGCGAGCACTCGGAAAGCTCCGCCACGGCCTCCAGCCGATGCCGCTCGATGTTGCGGAGCGTCCAAGCAATGCGCTCGTCCGCGGGCATGGTCTGAAGAAGGGCGTAAATCTGGGCGAGCTGTGCGCGCGTCTCCGGATCCGCCTCGAGCGACGCCACTGCATCGAGATCCACCGGATCCACAGTGCCGATCCCGAACGCGTTCAGCAGGCGTTTGCGGCGCAGCCGACTGCGCACTTGGCGCACCACGATGGCGCCGAGCCACGAGCGAAACAGCGAAGCGTCCCGCAGCTCACGCATGCGATGATGCGCGCGCAAGAACGCGTCGTGCACTATGTCTTCCGCGTCCGACGCGCTGCCTTGGATGCGCACGGCCAGGTTCAAAGCAAACGCGGCATGCCTGCGGTAAAGAACCTCGAACGCCAGCGTGTCGTTGTTGCACGCGAGCGCAACGAGCTTGGCGTCGTCCAGCTCACCCGTGGCACCGAAGCGACGCTGCACGGCCCCCGACGTCGTCGAACCGACGAGCCGCAGGCGCTGTGCGCGTGAACTGGAACTGGTGCTCATGTGACGGGTTGCGGTCCGGAAGGGGTGGCCAATTCGGGTCGGCGGCCGATGCGTCGCGCGCACACAGGCGCAAAGGTTAGACGCAGCTTGGTTGACTTTCGGCTCATGGCTCTCGGCGCGCGGCGCCTCCGGCCCTACTCGAGTCTAAACGCCAATTCGTAGCACCGCTCGGCCAAGGCTCCGTCAGGGGTGCGTATTTTTCTTCGCATCCGCGATAACCTCCGCGATAACCCGCCTCCTCCGAGGCGAATCGACACGCTTTGGAAAAGGGCGAAGTTTCTGTGAGCCGCTTTCGGCGCTACGAGCGTCACAACCAGTGGTCCGGGCCGCTCACGTTCTGGCTCGGGCAGGAGGATCCTCGAAATGAGCAAGAAGTACCTGTCCCTCTCCCTGGCGTTGACGGTTCCGATGATTTGCCTGTCGATGGCATGCGGCGGGGGAACGCCCGAGGCCGAGACGCCGGAAGGCGCCGCGACCCCGGAGACCCCGGCGGTTCCGGAAGCACCGGCTGCCGAGACGCCCGCCAGCGAGACGCCCGCAGAGGGCGCTGCGCCCGCAGAGGGTGCGGCTCCCGCAGAGGGCGGCGCGGAGTCCCCCACTCCGTGAGTTTTAGCCGAGCTCTACTCGGCT
>DATHEN010000656.1:0-4022 GCA_035318565.1 Polyangiaceae bacterium | reverse complement strand
GATCGAGAAGCTTCGTCGTCAAGTGCGGGTAACGTGTCGTGAGCGAACCGCTAAGTTAGTCAAAACAGCGAAATTCGCAAGGTACGCCGCAAAGTTCTGAACAGAGGGCTCGGAGCCGGACCCCGGAGCTGGTTGAAGCGGCCAGCGCTAGCCTGCCGGCGGCGTCTCCCGTGAGCTCTCGCGTCTTCGGGGTACGCCGCCGGTCGTCGTCGGCCCTCGGGTCAGTTGGACCCGGGCGCTGGCGGATGGCGCTCAGCGCGGCGGGGGAAACGAGGGATGCGACGGACTGCTCGTCAGCGGCTCGTGGAATGCAGCGCTCACGTGCTCGACCTGCTCGCGAAGACGCTCGACCTGATTGCCCAGGGCTCGCCCGAGGTGACGCGAGGCCATGCTGACGAGTGCCGCGACAACGGCGCTCGCAACGAGACCCGACGCAACCACAGCCCAAAATGAAACACCGATTAGAAAGTACGACACGGTGTTTACCTCCTCTTCCTTGTTTGGCTTGCGGGTGTCGGAGAATACCGTCCGTTCGGCCAAACGCGACGGAAGCATACGCATACGCGAATGTATGTCAACAGGTGAAGCGCGTAAATGGGACATACAAGTTCCGATGGCCTTCGATAACACGATGCAAATCATAGTGTTGCAGGTTCGTTGCGCGACGCGCAAATTGACAAGGGTTAACGAAGTGAGGGGCTGCTCGGCGTCAACAGCGGACATTAGCGGTCACGCTTCTGCGTTGGGCGAATGAGAAGAGCGCTGGCGAGACGCTTCGGTTGCGGAGCTGGCGGGCGATCGTCCCGGTTCGAGACGGCGCCGGCACGACTTCGAGCGGGTTGCTCGCAAGGAACGAGTGCTCGTTAACTTTCGGGACGCCTTGACGTTTGTAGGGTCGCTAGTTAGTGAGTCCTCACTCATCATGGCCAGACCGGCGACAATTCGGGACGAAACCATCATCGATGCGGCACGCGAGGTGTTTCTCGCGCGCGGCATTCGGGCCACCACGGCCGAGGTGGCGGAGCGTGCCGGCGTCTCGGAAGGGTCCATCTTCAAGCGCTTCAAGAGCAAGCTCGAGCTGTTCGAGGCCGCCATGGGTTCGCCGGACGAGGATCCGGAGTTCATCCGTGAGCTCTCGCGCCGCGTCGGTCAGGGCGACATGCGCGAAAACCTCTACGAGCTCGGCCGAGAGATCGAGAGCCACTTCCGGCGAGCGGTGCCGCTCGTAATGATGTCCTGGTCGAACCCGGGTCCAGATGGGACGCCCGTCCGGCTCAATGGACCGAGCCCGGCGCCGGTCCGAGTGCTCAAGGCGTTGATCGAATACTTCGACGCCGAGGTGCGGGTGGGGCGCTTGCGCCCCGCCGACCCCGAGGTGGCGGCGCGTTCGTTCCTCGGAGCCATCCAGAACTTCGTGGTCTTCGAGGTTCTCTTCGGGCCGCAGCCCGACCTTCACCTGACTTCGGACGCTTACGTGCGAGCTCTCGTGCAGCTGGCGTGGAGCGGTCTCGCGCCCCAGGACCCAGCGGGCGGGACGCGCGTCCGATTTTCCGAGCACGGGACGCCGTCATAATGAAGCCCCTCATTCCCCGTTCTGCCTTCTTTCCTCTGCATTCCAGGCCCGCGCTGAGCGTGATCTTGCTCGTTGGGCTCAGCGTTTCAGGCTGCAAGCGCGAGGACGCTGCCACTCGTCCAGAGAAACCCGCCGGTCCTGCGGCGGAGTCGGGCGTGCGCGTGCGGTTCGTCAAGGTCCAGGCGCGGCGTGTGCCACCCGTGCTCGAGCTGACCGGTGCCCTCGAGGCCGAGCAGCGCAGCGAAGTCGCGGCGCAGACCTCGGGCGTCGTTTCCGCGATGCGGGTCGATGTCGGCTCCCGCGTCAAAAAGGGCGACGTGCTGGCTGTGCTCGAGTCGAGCGAAGCAGCGCTGCGCCTGTCCGTGGCCCAGGCGACCGCCGAGCAGCAGAAAGCTCGGCTCGGCTTGAAAAACGGTGACGTCTTCGAAGTAGCTTCCGTCGCCGACGTACGCAGCGCCGAGCAGCATCGCAATTTGAAGGTAAAGGAGGCCGAGCGCGCGCGCTCTCTGGCGGCGGACGGCGTAATCAGCTCCGCCGCGCTCGACCAGGCCACCACGGCCGCGGAACAGGCCGAAGCTCAGCTCGATGCAGCCCGCAACGGGGCGGAGCAAGCCTGGGCCGGTCTGAATGCGGCGCGTGCGCAGGCGCGTCTGTCACAGAAGGCGCTCGGGGACACGCGCGTGCTGGCGCCGTTCGAGGGTGCCGTGGTCGAGCGGCGTATCTCGGTGGGAGAATTTGCTCAGGTGGGGCGCGTGATCGCAGTGGTGCTCGACGACAATCCCCTGCGCTTGCGCATGGACGTCCCGGAAGCGGACGTCGGCCACGTGTCCGTGGGTAAAGACGTGTCGCTGCGCGTGGCCGCGTTTCCGGGGCGCGATTTCCGTGCGGCGATCGCACGAGTCGGCGCCAGTGTGCACTCGGCTTCACGCACTCTGCCCATCGAAGCCGACGTCACCAACGCCGACGGCCTGCTGAGGCCGGGCTTTTTCGCGACCGCACGCGTGGCGCTGGCCGGACCCGAGGTCGAAGCGCTGTTCGTGCCGAGGAGCGCTGTCGGTATCAGTGGCAGCTCGGCGCGGGTGTTCGTGCGCACCGGCAATCGAGTTTCCGAGAAGCTGGTCGTGACCGGCCGGAACGAAGGTGAGCTCGTCGAGGTGCGCGGCTCATTGTCCGCAAGCGATGAAGTCGCCGTGGAAGGTGTCGAAAAACTGAGCGACTCGCAGCCCGTGGCGGCGCGTTGAGGACGAAGTAAGCCATGCAATGGTTGGCCGCGATCTGCGTTCGCCGTCCGGTGTTCGCTACGGTGATCGTGCTCGTGCTGAGCGTGATCGGCGCGTTTTCCTACCTGGAGCTCGGGGTCGATCGCTTCCCCAAGGTGGACTTTCCGGTGGTGGTGGTGACGACGACGGTGCCCGGCGCCGCGCCCGATCAGATCGAGACTGAAGTCAGCGACAAGATCGAGTCCGCCGTCAACACCATCAGCGGCATCGACGAGCTGATGAGCACGTCGGTCGAAGGCGTGAGCCAGGTGGTCGTGACGTTCGTCCTGGAGAAGGACATCAACGTCGGCGCCGACGAAGTCCGAGAAAAAGTCAGCAGCGTGATTGGCGAGCTGCCGACCGGCATCGACCCGCCGATCGTGACCAAGGTCGATCCGGACGCGACCCCGATTCTGACTCTGACGATTTCTGGCGCCGACAACGTGCGCAACGTCAGCGAGTTTGCCGACAAGACCGTGCGGCGTGAGCTGGAATCGCTCTCCGGCGTGGGTCAAGTCACGGTGATTGGCGGTCGCGCCCGCCAAATCAACGTCTGGGTGAACCCCGATCAACTCGCGAAATTCGAGCTCTCTCCGGCCGAGCTCGAGCGTGCGCTGCGCGCGCAGAACGTCGAATTGCCGAGCGGTCGCGTCGAACAGGGCCAACGGCAACTCACGCTGCGCACCCTGGGCCGCGTGCAGAGCGTCGACCAGTTACGCGAGATCGTGGTGGCGAACCGCAACGGCTACGCCGTCAAGTTGAACGAAGTGGCGCGCGTCGAGGACGGCATGGTCGAGGCAGAAAGCGCGGGCTTTCAGGGTACGCGCGCGACCGTGCTGCTCAACATCCGCAAGCAGAGCGGGACCAACACCGTGCAGGTCGTCGGCGCCATCAAAGAACGCCTCACGGAGGTCGAGGCGCGTTTGCCCAAGGGCTACGCCATCCAGGTCGCCCGGGACCAGAGCGAGTTCATCGGAAACTCGATCAACGCCGTCAAAGAGCACCTCGTGCTGGGCGCGTTGCTCGCGTCGTTGGTGGTGCTGCTCTTCTTGAGGAATTGGCGCTCGACCGTGATCGCGTCCGTGGCCATTCCGATCAGCATCGTGAGCACGTTCGGCTTGATGCGCTACGCAGGCTTCACGCTGAACGCCATCACCATGCTCGCGCTGACGTTGGCCGTCGGCATCGTG